>CAMLER010000270.1 GCA_946478915.1 uncultured Chryseolinea sp. | reverse complement strand
ATTATAATGGGTATCCTCATTATTGACATGCGCTTTTATGAAACCTTTGCCTATGTTATCTACGGATTCATTTTGTTTCTTTTGCTGCTAGTTCCGATCATCGGTAAAGAAGTTGGTGGAAACAAAGCCTGGCTGGGGATCGGATCTTTTGGCGTTCAACCGTCTGAGTTTGCAAAATTTGCAACGGCCCTGGCAGTAGCAAAATTCATGGGGTCCGTCGGCTTCAAGATGGACCAGATGCGCAATCAAATTATTCTTTTTGCGATGATAGGTATACCGATGTTACTTATCCTCTTGCAAAAAGACACGGGAACCGCCCTGGTATTTACAGTATTCACGATCGTATTTTTTCGTGAAGGAATGTCCCCTATGCTGATCATCATGGGAATTGCAGCCGCCGTCATCTTCATACTGACACTGCTCATTAATGAATACTACCTTTATACAGCTATTGGAGTCATTTTGATCTCTGCAATTATGCTGGGCAGAAAAAAGTGGAAAAGAATTGCATACCTGTCAGCCGGTGCGTTGATTATTTGTGGTGTAATTGCCAGTGTCGACTATGTAGTAAACAACGTTCTTAAGCCTCATCAGCAAAACCGGGTTAAGGCATTGATAAATCCGGATGCCGATCCGCTAGGATTTGGATGGAATGTTACGCAATCCAAGATTGCTATCGGAAGCGGTGGTCTTACGGGCAAGGGCTTTTTAAAAGGAACTCAAACTAAGTTTGACTTCGTGCCAGAGCAAAGCACAGATTTTATTTTCTGCACTATTGGTGAGGAGCATGGCTGGTTGGGCAGTCTCTTTACAATGAGTTTATTTATCGGACTTATGCTTCGTGTGATCTTTCTCGCCGAGCGTCAAAAGAATCGATTTGCGCGTGTGTATGGCTACTCCGTTGCGTGTATATTTTTCTTTCACTTTGCCATTAACATCGGCATGACCATAGGGCTTTTTCCTGTCATTGGAATTCCGCTTCCGTTCTTCAGTTATGGCGGATCGGGTCTGTGGGGTTTTACCGTGCTGCTCTTTATTCTATTAAAGCTCGATATCCATCGGTCGCAGGTGTTGCAGAGGATGTAGGGCCTGAGGGTAGAAGTTTGAAGTTTGTTACGGTATGGCTATGCGAAGCGTTTTTCAACCAGTTCCATAAATTCATGAAACTCTTCGCTTTCCTTGTCCCAGGTGGCTGCATGCTCCTGCTCAATATAGCGTAACGCACCTTTCATATTGTCCTGGCGGTCAAGATATTCGATAGCTTTACTAAATAACTCAAAGTCTCCGTGAAACAAGACCTTTGTAAACATGAATTTCTGATTTATAGTAAGGCTGTCCTTGATCTTTCCGATTCTTTGAAAATTTTCTGCGAGGGTGGGTCGTGTATCCCTACTCAGCGTGTCGTACAGTGTGTTTGCTTTGTGCTCCTTTTGGACGGTCGACTGCTTTTCATCATGTCGCTCCGTACCATTGGACACTTTTAATTCCGGTTCGTTTATAGCAGCAACTTCAGGCTTTTTTTGAACATAAAATTGGCTTACATCCAGGGGGACAACAGCTGAAAATTTTTCGAGGTATCCTTCCACATCTTCCGGATTGAAATTGACTTCCTCAAGGATCTGGTCCAGTATGGCGAATCCTTCATTTCCGGAAATTTCACTCACGTTGTCGGCTTCTAACTTTTGCAAAAGTCGATCTAGTGGTGCCTTATTTATTTTCAAATATTTGATCTCTTCCTTTAGATTCGCAACATCCAGCTTGTTCTCTTTTCCTGCGATTAACATCGAAAAGAAATCGTACGGATCAAAGACCGCTAACAACGTTCTGCTTACTGCATTTTGAAATAAAGGTGTAAAATGTTTTTCATCAACGAGAATATTATTTGATAAGCTCTGCATTAACACCTCGAGGGCTTCCTTTACTTCCTCGTTTTCGTAGTCAAAGTAGGGACTTTTCAGTCGCATCGTTTCTTCTTTCCATGTCTTAAAAAGCTCTCTTACCACAAAGAGGTTAACCTGCTGAATATTGCTGAGCGAAAGAATTTCAGACCCACTTATCTTGTGCTTTGAAGAAAAAAAACTCTTCAATACCTTTTCTGTGTATTCTTTACTATACAGGTTGATTGACTCGAGACTTATCTTTTCATCCATGAGACTATATCTAATGATATAAGCAAAGTTAATGGATATTCAACAATGTGTACAGCTGCGTTTCGATAGGCGGTGTATTATCAACGTGGTTATTGCACTTTTCAGTCACAGCAACATGTTTCCGATAAAACCATGTATCATTTTATCCTTTTTGCAGGTTAGTAACATAGATTTATTTGCTAACCTCTAAATTTAACCCATGTTTATAGAACCAAGATTCGACAGCAATCCAAAGCGCACCGGTTGGATAGAAGTGATTTCCGGATGTATGTTTTCGGGGAAAACTGAAGAACTCATCCGAAGGCTCAACAGAGCTCGCATAGCGAAGCAACACCTCGAAATATTTAAACCGGTTGTTGATAAACGTTACCATCATGAGCAAATTGTCTCGCACAATGAGAACATCATTCGCTCGACGCCAGTAAATTTTGCCAGCGACATACTCCTTCTTGCTGGTGACTGCGATGTAGTGGGTATAGATGAGGCACAATTCTTTGATGAATCAATCGTAGAAGTTTGCAATAGGCTCGCGAATAGCGGCAAACGCGTTATTGTTGCCGGGCTTGATATGGATTATGAAGGCAAGCCCTTCGGCCCGATGCCCAACCTTTTGGCCATTGCGGAATTTGTAACGAAGGTTCACGCGATATGTGCACAAACGGGTGATCTCGCGTCATTTTCATTTCGTTTAATACCCAATGATGCTCAGGTAATGTTGGGTCAGAAAACCGAATATGAAGCAAGAAGCCGACGCGCATTTAACGAAGGAATGAAAAGGAGGAAGGATCCGGCAAAGCCATGATCCCCTTTGCGTGAGAGCAAAACATTAAAAAATGCTTTTTGTATGATTCAGGTAAGGATTCCTTATTAGTTATCTCTTATCCGTTGTCCGGTATTAGTGGTTCCACGTTGTCAACTTCAAACCTTAAACACCTTATAAACCTCAAACTTTAAACTTTGAGCCGATTATGTTGCATAAAACCAGGGGAGTCGTATTCAGATTTGTGAAGTATGGGGAGACTTCGATTATCGTTTCAATCTTTACGGAACTCTTTGGTCTGCAGAGTTACATCGTCAACGGTATCAGAAGCAAGTCAGGTAAAAATCGGATTGCACTATATCAACCCCTTACTTTGCTTGATCTGGTGGTATATCATCGTGAAAATGCAAACATCAATCGTATCAGCGAAGTCAAATGTCTTTACCCGTATCAGACCATAGCTGCAAATATCAATAAGGCAACAATTGCAATGTTTATTGCCGAGGTTCTAAATAAAACTGTAAAGGAAGAAAGTCACGCGCAGGAATTAAGTGATTTTCTAATCAAGTCATTGATCAGCTTTGACCAGATGGAAGGAAAAACAGCAAACTTCCACCTCCTTTTTTTGCTTCGTCTTGCACGACTGCTTGGCTTTGGTGCTCAGCACATACATGATGTCCTCGGCACAAGAACAACAAGTGAAGAGAATGAACGCATTCTTTCGCAGCTGCTGTCTGCAGAGTACTTTGATCAAATTGAAATGAAGAATAGTTCGCGCCGCGAAATTCTGGATCTGATCATTAAATTTTTTAATGATCACATAGAAAATCTTGGCGAGATAAAGTCTATTCAGGTATTACGTGAAGTATTGTAATGAACTGTTTTACCCCAGACGTTTTGCTGCTTCGTCCCAGTTGACAACCTTCCACCAGTTTGCAACATATTCATTGCGTTTATTCTGATACTTCAGATAATACGCATGTTCCCAGACATCAATCCCGATGATCGGAGTACCCTTGATGTCGCTTGTATCCATCAATGGATTGTCCTGATTTGGCGTTGAACCTATTTTTAGTTTTCCACCTTCGCTCACCAGCCATGCCCAGCCGGAGCCGAAACGCGTCATTGCTGCGGTAGTGAATTGTTCTTTGAACTTATCGAAAGATCCGAAAGCTCCATTTATGGCTTCGGAAATTTTTCCAGAAGGATTATTCGTCTCTTTAACCGGTCTCATTATCTCCCAAAAGAAGTTATGATTCCACGCACCTCCACCGTTGTTTTTTGCTTTTGTCGAGAGCTTGGATGCATTCTTAAAAAAGTCCTTTTCATCTTTAAATGAAATCTTTTCAGCTTCGATAGCTTCATTTACATTTTTTATATAGGAAGTGTGATGCTTGTTGTAATGAATGTCCATGGTTGTTGCATCGATGGACGGTTCAAGTGCATTATTGGCATATGGTAAAGCGACCTGCGAAAATTTCACCGCAGCCAGCCCGTTGTTACCCGCTGCTGTGGAAAACGCATTCCCAGTCGACGCATTCGCCAATAAAGGTGATGCTACCACGAGACTTGCTGCTTTAAAAGAATGTTCAATGAATTTTCTTCGTGAGGTGTTCATACTGCGATGTGTTTGTTTAAAGTAAAATTACCTAAAAATTTTTAGCTTGCGGAAGCTCTGCAAAACGACCCGGACATGAAAGACATATTATATGATGCTGTCCCTTTGTTGGATCTAAACGACTTTCATAAAGGTAACAGTTTGGCGAAGGAAAAGTTTGTCGAGACGCTTGGTGCAGCATATAATAATATCGGATTTGTCGCAATCAGAAATCACTTCCTGACTGCAGAGATGCAAGAAAGATTATACACTTCCATCAAAAAATTTTTTGCTCTGCCTGATGATATTAAGATGAAGTACGAACGTACTGAAATTGCAGGCCAACGAGGTTACACAGGTAAGGGAAAAGAACACGCAAAAGGAAAAAATACCGGCGATCTGAAGGAGTTTTATCATGTAGGGCAAGAGCTCGACACTGTCGCATTAGCAAAAGAAGGGTATCCGCCCAATATTTGGCCTGATGAAATCCCCGACTTTAAAAAGGCTTCACTCGATGTTTTCAACGCGCTGGAGAAGACCGGAATTTATATGTTGCGTGCGATAGCGTTGTATCTGCAATTACCTGAAATGTACTTCGACGAAAAAGTAAAAAACGGCAATAGCATTCTGCGACCGATACATTACTTTCCTATCGAAAATCCGCAGGATGTTCCAGACGATGCTGTTCGTGCAGCTGAGCATGGCGATATTAATCTAATAACATTGTTGATGGGTGCGAGTGCTGATGGCCTGGAGGTTTTGCGCAGGGATGGAAAATGGATTCCAATCACCGTACTTCCGGATCAGCTGGTAGTTAATGTTGGTGATATGTTAGAACGGCACACCAACAAAAAGTTAAAGTCAACTATTCATCGGGTAGTAAATCCTCCGAAAGATCGAATGAACACGCCCCGTTATTCTATTCCCTTTTTTATGCATCCAAGATCTGAAATGAGTTTGGCCGCTTTGGAGGGATGTGTGACGTCCGAAAATCCCCGCTTATGGGAGGACATCACGGCGGGGGAATTCCTCGATGAACGCTTGCGTGAAATTGGTTTAAAAAAATAGTACTCTTGGTTCGGGACAGTCGTACTCCGGAGGTGACGCCTCGCGTCAGCTATTATGTTTTCCTTCGTGATATACTTACGTTGGCGTTGACCGCTTTTGGCGGGCCGCAAGCACACCTGGCTTATTTCAATAAGTTGCTTGTTGAAAAACGAAAGTATCTGACAGCGGACGAATTAATGGAGATCAATTCATTGTGTCAAATTCTGCCGGGTCCCGGCTCTACTCAGACTTTGACCGCCATCGGATTCCGGTTAGGCGGACCAAATCTGGCGTACCTCACATTATTGGTTTGGATCGCACCCGCTGTGATCATAATGATGCTCGCCGCATTGATCATGAGCAGCATTCAGGCGAAGAACTGGTCAACAGAATTTACGCGGTTTATTCAACCGATGGCTGTGGGATTTGTGAGCGCTGGAGCCTACATGATCAGCGTAAAAACAATTCGAACGAAGACCGGGCTTGCAATACTGGTGGCAGCCGCGGTCCTCTCTTACCTCTTTCAGACGCCATTTGTCTTTCCCGTGATATTGATAGGCGCGGGTTTAGCAACCGCACTTAAATACAAGAATCAACCAAAGGAGGAGAAACAAAAACTGGTTGTTCCATGGGCTAACTTTATCCTTTGGGTAAACGTGCTTGTCTTTGCGGCCATTCTCGGTGCAGCCACGAAGTCGCTGCCTGTAAAATTGTTCGAAAATTTTTATCGAAATGGAAGTCTTGTTTTTGGTGGCGGGCAGGTATTGGCACCGTTGTTATATACTGAATTTGTGGAGATTCAGGAAGGCGATGATGTCAGCAAGGTCTCCAAACTGAAGGCGAAGATCAAGGAAAAGTACGCACCAAAACCATTGCATCATCCAACTTCACACAACGAATTCCTTTCAGGATATGCAGTAGCGCAAGCGCTGCCGGGGCCGAACTTTTCATTCAGCGCTTATATTGGTGCGCTCTCGATGCGTGACTACGGAACGGGTGGTGAAATTGTTGGTGCGCTTACGTCGGCTGTCGGAATTTTCCTTCCCGGAACATTTCTTATCTTTTTTGTAATACGGTTTTGGGGCAGTCTGAAGCGATATCGGGCTGTTAGAGCATCCCTGGAGGGAATTACTGCTGCCAGTTCAGGACTCGTACTGGCTTCGGCTGTAATTTTGTTTCAGCCTCTTGCAAACACATTTTTAAATTTTGCCGTAACCATCGCCACTTTTGCGCTGCTTACATTCACCAAGATCCCCTCACCATTTATCATTCTTGGAGGCTTGATCCTCGGCTTTGTTTTGAAGTCAGCACTGGGTCACGAGATCACCTAGATAGGGTTTGCTGAAAAAGTGAAAATGAAAATCAA
>CAMLER010000269.1 GCA_946478915.1 uncultured Chryseolinea sp. | reverse complement strand
CCGGCATTGCTGGCTGCAACGTTTTGGGGCATCGGCTATGGGCTGCTTGCAGAAGGAGTAAAATTAATTGGGTGGCAAGCTGCCAGCGTTATTCAATTTGGCATTCTCTCCATATGTTGTCTGTTAATCTTATACATCCTCGGCCAGAAAGATTTTCGAAACATTGTATTTATCAAAGCCTGTGCGCGAAATCCATTCATACTCGGTGCCGCAGTTACGCAACAGCTGGGCGCAATACTTTTAAACGTTGGCATCAGTGGTGACACTACCGGCGGATCGATCACCGTTGCACTATCTGCATTTTACCCGGTACTAACCACGATCATGGCCTTCTATATTTTTAAAGAACGAGTACGAATGGCAGCCTTGCTCGCCGGAGCATTGGCCATCGCTGGAATAGTTGTCCTTTCAATCTAAGCCCGTCTCTAAACATTAATTTATCAGATATTGATCACTTCCTGTAACCTGACAACAATGGAAGCCGTCTATCCCTAAATATCCATTTATAATGCTAGTAAACTACATTAAGGTTGCGTTGCGCAGCATAATGCGACACAGGTTTTTTTCCTTTATAAACGTTTTCGGGCTTGCGATCGCGATGTCAATTTCTATGGGCATTATCATGCTTGTGGCGGATCAGGCAGAATATGATCGCTACAACTCTAAACGGGATAGGATCTACAGGATAATTACCAAGGACGTTCCGAGTCCTGACCAAGCGGAAAGTAGTCGGGAAAACGCCACCTCATGCATGCCGTTGCGCGAGGAGTTGCTTGAGAAATACACTGGCATTGAAAAGGTAGTTAGACTGAAACGTGGATTTGGAAATCATTGGCTCGAATTCGAAGGACAGGATGTAAATATACCCCTTGCCGGTTTTTATGCAGACCCGGAAGTATTTGAGGTTTTCGAATATGAATTTCAATACGGCGATCCGTCGACAGCCCTTAACGAACCTTTCTCCGTTGTTTTGACACGAAAGGCTGCCACCAAATTAATAAACGATGAAAATCCGCTAGGTCAATCCATAATGGTTGGTGACCTCGGTAATTTTTTGGTCACCGGGGTATTAAAAGAAACGACTCGCAAATCGCATATTGTGTTCGAGGCGCTCGCCAGTATGGCAACTGTTGAGCGTATTGCAGCGCCGGATGACAAAACCATGGAAGACTGGACAGATTTTTGGAACGGATGGAATTATGTGGTGCTTGAGCCCGAAAAATCTGCAGAGGATCTGCAGCAATACCTTGCACGAATTTATGATGAAAGAATTGCTCCGATTACCAATCCGGGCGTATATAAAATGAAGTTTCAGGCCCAGGCCTTGAGTGACATTACACCTGGGAGGTTACAGAATAATTCAATCGGACCCGTTATGCCGTGGGCATTCGTTTATGCACTGGGAGGCCTCGCATTAATCATACTCCTGACTTCGTGCTTCAATTTCACCAATTTGTCGATGGCCCGTTCCCTTACACGAGCGCGGGAGATCGGCGTGCGCAAGGTCACCGGCGCAGCACGTTGGCAAATATTTGTACAGTTTTTATCTGAATCGATTATTGTATCCTTTACTTCGTTGACTATTGCCTTGTGCCTTCTTTTACTCGTTAAGCCGATGATTCTACAATTGAATTTTGCACGAATTTTCAGCTGGGACTTCGAGTTCAATGCGATGGTCCTTATGATCTTCATCGCATTCGCCATTCTTGTTGGTATCCTTGCAGGTATCTTCCCGGCAATCGTGCTTTCGGGATTCCAGCCCATAAAAGTATTGAAGAACATCAATAACATTAAGGTATTTTCAAGGATGGGTATTCGCAGGGTACTGCTCGTGGCACAATTCACGTTGTCCCTGTTTTTTATTATGTCCGTAATTATCATGAACAACCAGCTAAAGCTTTTCACATCAAAGGATCATGGTTTTAACATGAATAGGAACATAGCCGTGAAACTCAACAACACTTCTCCACAGGTTCTTAAGAATGAGTTACTGAAGTATCGAAACATCGAAAGCGTATCTGCGGCGTCACATCTTCCCGCGGCAGGAGTTAGCCATGGCGGTGGTTTTAAAAAGAACCTTGATGACAAAGAGGATGTGCCATTCGACCGATTCGTTGTCGATGAAGATTACCTGGATAATATGCAAATACGCCTTTTGGCGGGCCGCTTCTTCCAGGCGGGTCAGGACAGTTTGAACAAGAGCTACATTGTCATTAACGAAGAAGGAGTTAAGAAACTGCATTATGAGTCTCCGTTGGACGCGATTGGCAACGAAGTTATTTCTCACCACGACTCGACAAGGCAAACCATCATTGGCGTTGTGTCAAACTACAACCACCGCGATCTGACAAGGAGCTACTCCCCTATGGCCCTGATGTATGACCCGGATCAATTCGCGGTATTACAGGTTGCTTACCATGGCAGTTATGAAAGCGCTGCGCAGAGTATCGAAAAGGCGTGGACGTTTGTAAACCGGGATCTGAAGGTAGACTATATGATGGTTGAATCCGAAGTAAAAAAGTTTTACGATATCGTGTTTGGAGATATCGTGAAGATATTGGGAACGTTGGCTACACTGGCAATTCTGATCTCCTGCCTTGGCCTTCTTGGAATGGCTACCTATGCGACAGAAACAAGAATAAAGGAAGTATCCATTCGAAAAGTACTGGGTTCCAGCAACAGCGGTTTAGTTTTACTTTTATCGAAGAGCTTTTTGGGCGTGCTTGCATTGGCTATCCTCATCGGAATTCCCGCAACCTATTTTATCAACAATATGTGGCTGGAATTGATTGCGTATCGAACAACCATTAGCCTGGCCGTTATTGCAGAAGGTGTGATTATACTCCTGTTATTTGGAGTATTCACGGTGGGATCTCAGACCATTCGCGCATCGTTCGTTAATCCGGTGGATAATCTGAAGAATGACTAGTCCTACTTCATGTTTTGAAGGTTATAAAAAAAAGGTATAAGGAATAGGGAATAAGGTGTAGGGACTAGGGAACACCGAATCCGATAGCCATCGGATCGAACAAGGAATAGCGAATATTGAAGGGTCTGTCTTCCAAGACCGACACACTAAGACCGGGCGCCACTTCAGTGTTCGATATTCGTGTTCGGTGTTCGGTGTTCCATTCCTTATTCGGTGTTCTTTACAGTTTTGAACACCGAATCCGATAGCCAGTATGTTTGAAAATGCATAGGTCTCTGCGATCTTTAATTTATCACAATTAAAATCGTAACCACAAAAACCTATGCGCGTGAAAATTAACAAAAAGACGTTTGAAGGACAATCCATTTATGTTGCCATTGATGTTCACAAGAAAGATTGGAAAGTTACAATCATGAAGCTATCGGATCGAACAAGGAACACTGAATATTGAACGATCAATCAACCAACGCCTGGTATATAAGCACCCGTAGCATTGCCTGATCCGTGACGATGGATGATGGCCTTAATTGTGTAAAGTAGACAACGATCAGTTCCTCTGCCGGATCAACCCAGTAGGTGGACCCGTATGCGCCTCCCCATCTGAATTCTCCCACTGACCCAGGTCTGCCTCGCTGGCCCAGATCCTCTACTACCTCAAATCCAAGACCAAACCCAAGTCCTTCTCCATATTTAACGTCCTTATGTAAATGGTCCACGGTCATCAGGTCGACCGTTCTCGAAGAAAGCACACGCTTGCCCTGCAGTTCGCCGCCATTGGCCAACATTTTCAGGAACAGATAATAATCCTTAGCAGTAGATACAAGGCCAGCGCCACCGGAAAAATTCTTTTTAGGTCCATCAACATAGTGGCCCTGAGCATCCATCGTTCCCTCAGCTGGAGAAGGCTTTAACGGTTGTCCTTCCATCGGTGTGTACACTGTCGCCAGCCGTTTCATTTTTTCCTTCGGGATAAAAAAATGAGTATCGTTCATGCCCAGGGGAACGAAAATCTTTTCTTTCAGGAATTGATCCAATGGCATTCCAGAAGCTTTTTCGACGACAGCGCCCAGGATATCCGTTGAATATCCATAAACGAAAGCTTCGCCCGGCTGAGCATCCATTGGCAGTGCAGCCATGCGTTTCACTGTTTCAAGGATGGGTTCATTTCTATGCGCAAAGTACCAGCCCTGCATATCCGCGCTCTTCCAAAGATCTGCTGCGACTCCATTACCATAACCAATGCCGGAAGTGTGCGTCAACAAATCACGGAGCGTAATCTCACGATTCGCCGGTACTATATCGTAGCCTCCACCCTCTTTGCGTACGGCAACCTTTGAATTCTTAAATTCTGGTATAAATCGACTCAACGGATCCTGAATCAAAAGCTTCCCTTCTTCCTGAAGAATCATTATTGCCGTGCTCACAATCGCCTTTGTTTGAGAGGCGATCCTGAACATTGAACCAAGATCCATTTTTGAGTTTGATTCCTTATCGCTGAATCCAAAGGCTTTGTAAAAAGCGATCTTTCCTTTCCTTTCAACCAGGATCACGCTTCCAGCCATTTTGTTCTCGGTGACATAACTATTAAATTTTTCATCGAGACGCTTCAGACGTTCGCTTGAAAATCCAACTGATTCTGGCTTTACGACAGATAGGTCCTGGGCAATTACCCATGAATCAACGCAAAAAAAGACGACGGCTAGAAATATAATTCTTCTCACGGTTGTTAGGTTTAGTTAATAGGAAGCCAAATTATAACAGAATATTCCTACAAAAACAGACCGATCGTAAAATCGTGTAAAAAAACTCAGCTGAAAAACTCATCCATTTGGAACGCCCGGCGCAGCCATAAAAAATCGCAAAACCGATTGGCTTCCATAGATAAAAATCTCAATAACCTGATATCTTCGCGCCAGCCTTTGTATTATGACTGAAACTGTATTGTGGATTGGGTTCAATATTTTCGTGCTGCTCATGTTGGCATTGGACCTCGGTGTTTTCCATCGTAAATCGGAGGTTATTTCCGTTAAGGAAGCTCTTATTTGGACAGGCGTGTGGGTGTCTATGGCATTCCTGTTCAACATCTTTGTCTACTACCAATTCGGGAACGAAAGGGCATTCGAATTCTTTACAGGCTACCTTATTGAAAAATCGCTTAGCGTTGACAATATTTTCGTTATCCTTCTGATCTTTTCCTATTTCCAGGTTCCGGCGGCGTATCAGCATAAAGTGTTATTCTGGGGTATACTTGGGGCGTTGATTATGCGTGTCTGCTTTATTTTGGCTGGAGTGGAATTGATTCACAAATTCCACTGGCTTATTTATATCTTCGGCGGGTTTCTCATCATCACCGGTATCCGGATTTTGGCACAGGGAGATCCAAAGCTAGAGCCTGAGAAAAATCCCCTTGTAAAGCTTGTCAGAAAAGTTTTCCGGGTTACGCCAAATTTCGAAGGAGACAAATTCTTTGTAAGGCGAGACGGCATTCTTTGGGCCACTCCCCTATTCCTTGTAGTGGTCATGATCGAAGCGACGGATCTCATATTCGCGGTCGATAGCATTCCCGCTATTCTCGCCATCTCCGAGGATGCCTTTATCGTTTATACATCCAACGTTTTTGCAATTCTCGGACTAAGGTCGTTATATTTTGCGCTGGCCGGCATCGAAAAGTATTTTCAATATCTGAAATATGCTTTATCTGCCATATTGATTTTTGTTGGCCTCAAAATGTGCATCTCTGACTTTTACAAAATACCTGTCGAAATCTCGCTAGCATTCATAGTCCTAACGTTGAGTGTAGCTGTGCTTGCATCGATGATACTGCGGAAATCGGAAAATTCATCTGATTGAGTATCTCTTTATAGTGTGCGGCATATTGAAAGGGGGAATGGAAATTAAAGAAGGGAATAGTGTCTAAGGTATAAGGTATAAGTACTGAACGTTGTCAATCGGGGATGAATGGACTCTTAACTTTTGAAAATGTCAAAGTGAGTTCATGCATCGCGCGCGTACATGCGATGTACAGCATACTTTTGTCTACTTCGGTTTGATAGTTATTAATGGATGCAAAGGGAATGACAACCTCATCAAACTCCAGACCTTTGGACAGATGTACGGTGGTAAGGATCACCCCATTAGTGAATGCGCTGCTGTCTGCTGTTAACAAGTTTACGCCGGGTGACCTCAGTCGCTCATACAATACGGTTGCCTGCTCCTGAGTTTTGCAGATTATGCCCATTGAGCCGTACGAAGAATCTTTGAAGCGTACAATCCGATCCTTTATAAATTCTGTTTCTTGCGCATTGTTATCAAAGCCTTTGACCCTAGGTAACTCTCCATGCCTTTCCATAGGAATGATACTGGGATTGGGTGAAACTTTCTGTGAAAATGCTGTAATCTCTAAAGTTGATCTGTAGCTTCTTACAAGCTTAACAATATCCGCGTTTGGAAAAATTTTCTCTATGGTTTCTGCGGAGGAAGCGCTATATGGATTTACCGTTTGGCTTACATCACCGAGGATAGTCTTCTTGCAATGAAATATACGGGAGAGAACGGCGTATTGCACCGGTGTATAATCCTGCATTTCATCAACCAACAAATGTTTTACATGATCAAATCTGGACTGAATTCCTTCGAGCCGGATCTTAAAATAGATGAGTGGAAACACATCGGCATACTCCAGCGTCCGATCTTCGAACATAAACAGCTCAGGTTTGCCCAGCCATCGATAAAAATCCCGATAGAGATCGAACACATTGCTGATCTTAAACATGCGAGGTACAGCCTCCCACAGCTGTGCTTTTTCTCTTCCATTTAACTTTCGTTGCACGTTATTTCTAAGATAGTTCTGAATATCTTTAACAACCTCAGAAAAACGTTTTAGCAATGGTATCCTGTGATACGCCTTGAACCGCTCTTCAATGAATGGGAATGGTACTACCGTTCCGGCTATACGCAATTCTGTGAACGTGAAATAGTTGTTCTCTATATAAATGAGG
>CAMLER010000268.1 GCA_946478915.1 uncultured Chryseolinea sp. | reverse complement strand
ATTCTGCATCGCGGTCTTAGACGCTGACCAGCATCTACGTTTATTAAGAAACCATGGTTTCAATCTTTCTGAAATTTCAGCTAAAGTAGATATTTATATTTTTTTTGGCTTGTGATAGGGGTATTCACGTTTGTGGTTGTCTAACGCATACAAATACAAACGACTATGAAAGCACAATTCAAGACAATCATGATGGTTTCATTTATATTGTTAACCACCATAACTTCACTATTTGCCCAGGAGAATGATTCAGGCGAGTGGGAGCCGAAAAAGGAGAATAGAATCGAAACCGTTTTCAAGGGTGGAGCGACATCAGTTCGCGGATACGGTGCACTTACCAACAAATTCACTACAATAAGAGGAGACTATGCGAATCTGGTGGGAGTTTATGGTGGCGTGTTCATCAATCACAAATTTATGATCGGCGTAGGCGGGGCAGCGATGACAAACAGGCTTGATGTACCCCTGCAATATAGTACTGACCCATTGCGCGACTTAAACTATGAGTATGGACAGTTCGGGCTCGTAACCGAATATGTAATCGGATCAAACAAAGCAGTTCACGTGGCCTTTAATCTTTTCTCAGGTGCTGGTTTTACCATGCAGAATGATCGCGATGAGTGGGACGATGATGAATTCGATTGGGATGATGATGATACGACAAGGGACACCAACTGGTTTTTCGTTGCTGAGCCTGGTGTCCAGCTCGAAATAAATGTCTTCAAATGGATGCGTTTTAGCCCGGGCATCTCCTATAGAGCAGCCTTTGGTAGCGATGGTTTGGGAATGAGAGACTCCGACATCAGCAATATTTCCTACAACGCTACACTTAAGTTTGGCAGGTTCTAGGACTGAAAGGTATTTAATGCGAAGCACTCGGATAGTGTAGCCAAAACGCAAAGGGATTTTCCTTTTGCGTTTTTCGTTTTACTTCACTTTGTAAATGACTTCTGTTTGCGCATAGTAATTAGTAAACCACTACTGCAGTAACCCGAAAAGCCTTACACAAACACCACCGAAGCATATACGCCAAGAACGCGATGTCGATTCACTCAGGTAGGCATCGACAACTTTATACCTTATACCTTTATACCTCTATACCTTATCCCATATCTCCCAAAGTCCAAAGGAAGAACATCAAAACCGTTCAGGTAAAGTATGCTTCCTGCCTTGGTTTTGACGCTGCAACCAGATCATGAGTGGAGAGAAATAGTCGAGGATCGCTTTGGCGCTCACATCTGTACCCAAATTTTTCCTGAGATGTTCACGCCAGTCTACGCTTGCGCCAGGCGCCATCAACGCACGGAGAAAATCTCCAACTTTCTTATTTCCCCAATAGTTTGTTGTATGAACATCCTGCTGGAGGATATTTTTGGCGATGTGATCATGAAATTGGAACAAAAGAATTTCGGCCATTGCATAATCATAGTACTGTGCGGGATCATCAATTAAATGTGTTTTCGTGCAAGCGTCGCAAAATTCCTCACCTCTGTTGGACGGTGGGACTACACCCTGGTAACGCTTTACCAGATCCCACCAGGTCTTGTTAAATTCTTCCGGAGCGAGATCCCTCGCATATAATGCTTCTTCGAAACGGGTCATAGTTCCTGATGCCCAGGGTAGAACTATGATGTGCTGTAGGGCATCCGTTAGCAGTTTCAGGGTATCGTCGGTTACAATATTATCCGGGACAAGTTTCAAAGATTGCAACAGTGGTTTTTGGAGTGATGCGAGTCCGATTTGAGAGCCGATAGCTTCGTGATATGCACGATTAGCTCCACCCCGCAAAAGGATGGGAACTTCGGGTGTTGAGTACGCTTTGAAATAATAAATGTGCCCAAGTTCATGAAGGCTGGTTTCCCACCATCGCGTATTGGTTTCTACGCTCATGAGGGAACGTACATCCTGGTCCAGATCGATATGCCACGCAGAAGCATGATTATTCTTTTTGTAGGTAGCATCGGGTGGAAGAGGGTAGAGGCTCGACTTTTCATAAAAGGAAGCCGGCAACGCATCAAAACCGAGTGAGATATAAAACTCTTCGCCCTTCTTTACAATCCACTCCGGTGTTTTCTTGTTCAGTGTATCAGTGAGATCGATTCCTTTGGATTTGGTGTCGGCGATGGCCTGCCAATCCTGAGCCCACTGATTCGGAAGCCAATGTGCGGGGATAAAATCCGGAACCTGTTGCTTATATTTCTTTGCCAGCTCATAGCGTGCCCACGTATGCAGTTCGCGGTAGAGCGGCCATATTTCTCTTATAAAACCGTCATTCATATCCAACATCTCTTGTGTCGACATTCCATATTCAGATACCTGGTATGAAAAAAAGTCACTGAATCCCAGTGCTTGTACTGATTTGTTTCGCAGATCGCGAAGTCGTTCAAGTCCGGCTTTTAATGGCTTGCCCACTTCCTTGCTTGCCGTCCAGGCCTTGAGTCGCCGATTAAGGTCTGGCGACTCCGATAGTAAATTTGAGATATCATTTTTGGTAACAGACTTGCCATCGATCTTAAAATCAAACCCATACAATACCTTTGTCTGCTCTGCATTCTCCTTGATAAGTTCCCTCACGGTTTCGCCTGCAGCAGCCGGAGCGCTACCCGCAAGGAATAGAACATATTCCATTTGTTTTTTCTGAATTGGAGCAAGGCTTTCTCCGATTGCAAGGTATTTTTTAGAGGAATCTATATTTGCCTGGCTTCCGGTGAAGTCCGCCAGCTTTTGTGCAGCCTCTTCATACAATTTCTGTGTAACCGTATCTCCTTCTTCAATCTTTGTGTTCAGAAGCCAGGCTGCTTCGCTTGCTTCTGTACTCAGTGTCTTGTATTCAGCATTATATGCCTGAAGAAAATTATCCGCTTGTGGGTGGAATGTTTCTTTGTTTTTTTCATCTGTGGGCGAGCACGAAAACAGGGCCAGCGCAAGCAGCCCATGATAAATATTCATTTTGGGATAAAGCATATTCATGATTTCGGTTTGGCTAAATATAGTTAGAAAAAAGGTTTTCAGAGCACGCCGCATTCACGGAAATCGCTGTTGAAGTATGCGTTTTGATCCTTTCCTTATCGTAGCATTCGTTCCACCATGCTGGTATAAAAAGCGTAAAAGAGTAAATGATGTACTTTGCATCGAACACTCAGTGCCAGCCTAAAATCCGAATCGTTAGATCTCCAGTCTATCCAATTATCAAGCCTGGGGAACCACACAATAAGTTATCGGATAAGAATAACAGAACCTTTCTCATTACCGGACTTTATTTATATTACGCCAAAATTCCTGCGATGAAAATTCTCCAGTGGCCTTTACTTACCATAGGTCTTATCATTTTCAGTTCATTTGTCTATCCAATGCAAAAAAAGAAGGTTATTTTCTTTGGTGATTCGATCACGCAGGCGGCAGTAAAGCCGGGTGGATACATTGTAAAGATAAATGAACTTGCGTCTGCAGAAAAGTTAGGTGACAAGTTTGATTTTGTCGGGGCAGGCATTGGTGGGAATAAGGTTTACGACCTGTACCTTCGCCTCGAAGACGATGTCCTTAACAAGAATCCTGATATTGTCATCATCTATATTGGTGTTAACGATGTGTGGCATAAGCGCTCACACGGTACGGGAACCGATGCCGACAAATTTGAGGGGTTCTACACTGCCATAATTCAGAAACTGCAGGCCAAAAATATTAAGATTGCCCTCTGCACTCCGGCAGTCATTGGTGAGAAGACAGACTCGAGCAATGAACTTGATGGCGATTTGAACAACTACAGTAATATTGTCCGGTCGCTTGCGAAAAGTAATAACATTCCCTTAATCGATCTGCGACAGGCATTTATCAATTACAATCTAAAGCATAACAAAGAAAACAAAGAGTCCGGGGTTCTCACCAGTGACCGGGTACATTTGAACGAGACAGGAAATCAGCTTGTAGCCGATGAGATGTGGAAACTCATCAAAAGTTTGTCACGTTAAAAGTTGATCTCACTTTTTTCTTACCACCTTACCTATACTGAGTTTGCTCTGGTATTTATAGTTGCGCTTTGCACGGGTATGTCCAAGGCAGGAGTGCACGGAGCCGGTATGTTAGCTGTACCGTTGTTAGCGAATGTCTTTGGGGGTCAATTGTCTAGTGGGATAATGCTGCCGATGCTGGTTATGGCCGACGTCTTTGGTGTATGGTATTACCACCAACACGCATCGTGGAAACATTTAAAAATTCTATTTCCGTGGGCCGCGTTGGGTGTCATACTCGGAACGATCATCGGCAAATACATCGATGATAGTATTTTCAGGATTATTATGGCCATCATTATTTTGGTCAGCCTTGTTGTGATGTTGTGGTTGGAGAAAGGTCATAACGAAGACATTCCACACCAAAAGACTTTTGCGGCTACGAGTGGAATTCTTGGTGGGTTCACCTCGATGGTTGGTAATCTGGCGGGAACGGTGATGGCCGTATACTTGCTTTCTATGCGACTGCCAAAGAACGCCTTTATAGGCACAACTGCCTGGTTCTTTCTCGTTATCAACTGGTTTAAGGTACCCTTTCATATTTTTTCCTGGCATACGATCAATCTGAACACCGTTCTTTTCGACCTGGTCACTTTGCCTGTTATAATCTTAGGCGCACTGCTCGGAATTTTTGTAGTAAAAAGATTATCCGAAAATACATACCGCTGGTTCATCATTGTGATGACCATTGTTGCTGCTGTTTTTATGGCGTTCTAAAAGATCGGTTGGATCTGCTACATCTACTTCTTACCTTAAAACCATGAAACGATATTTGTTGTATAATTTGTTTGCACTTGCCACGCTCACAGCGTGCGAATCGCCTGTCATGAAAAAACCAATTGGATTACATCCTGAAAACCCGCATTACTTCATTTACAAGGATAAGCCAACCATTTTAGTGACATCTGGAGAACATTACGGAGCGGTGTTGAATCTCGATTTTGACTATGTCACCTACCTGGATGCGCTGTCGAGGGACAGCCTTAATCTTACACGAATATTTTCAGGGGCATACCTTGAACCGCAGGGGGCTTTTAAAATTGAAAGGAATACGCTTGCGCCCGCGCGTGGCAGGTTTATTTCTCCTTGGCAAAGGTCGGATGAACCTGGGCATATCGACGGTGGCAATAAGTTTGATCTGACAAAGTGGAATGAGGACTATTTCACCCGACTAAAGGATTTTATGGGCGAAGCGGAGAAACGCAATGTAGTGGTAGAGCTTGCATTTTTTTGTCCCTTTTATGAGGACTCGCTTTGGCAAATGAGTCCGATGCATACAAGTAACAACGTTAACAGCGTGGGGCCAGCGGATCGGGCAGATGTGTATACCCTGGACAAATCGGCCGGGCTCCTGGAAATACAGGATGCCTTGGTACGAAAGATTGTCAACGAGTTAAAAGGATTTGGAAACCTCATCTATGAAATCTGCAATGAGCCTTATTTCGGAGGTGTAACCATGGAATGGCAGCATCACATTGCTTCCGTCATACAAGATGTCGAGCAGGGTTTTGAGCACAAACATTTGATATCGCAGAACATTGCGAACCACAAGCTTCTAATAAAGGATCCACATCCGGGTGTTTCGATATTCAATTTTCATTATGCTTACCCGCCGGTCGCCGTCTCACAGAACTATCATCTCAACAAAGTCATCGGCGATAATGAAACCGGATTTGATGGAAACGCGGATAGCACCTATCGTCGCGAGGGCTGGTCGTTTATCTTAAATGGAGGAGCACTTTACAATAACCTTGATTATTCCTTCACGGCTGAGCATGAAGATGGAAGCTTCCAGTATCCACCAACGCAACCTGGCGGGGGAACTGCTGCCCTGCGAAATCAGCTTAGAAGCTTAAAGGATTTTATGAATGGATTTGACTTCCTTAAGATGAAGCCCGACAGTACCATAGTCACAGTTGAGGGAAGCAGGGCATATGTTTTGGCCGAAGAGGGGAAACAATATGCAATCTATATTTTTGGGAGAGGACCTTTTTCTTTCGATGTGTCAGTGCCGTCGGGTAACTACACCGTTGAGTTCTTCAATCCTCTTACGGGATTTTTCGATGACAAACAAAAGGTGGTGTCGAATGGGAAGTTGGACCTTACAACGCCAGAGTTTCCTGAAGATGTTGCGGTTAAGATTTTATCTTCGGAACCACTTTAGTTAAAATGGTAAACGGTAATCAGTAATAAAGTGCCCGATAGGTATCAGATAGGTATCGGTCGGTCAGCTCGATCTGCATGCCTGCCCATGACCAAAGTGAACTAAAGGTGATTGGTCCCGATAGGTTCTATCGCGAATGGTCGCTTAATTAAGATACTCGTGATCTTGATCGAGCCTGCCTACCGGACAGGCATTCGCGCACCCACGACCCCCAAGCAATCGATTACTTATAACAAAAAACGGATACGCATTTGCGATTCAAAAATAATTCCACTTATTTGCTTAACAAAATATAAGCATATGGGAAAAGAATATCTGGGGGAGTTCGAGGAAATGATCCTCACAATGGTTGCCGGGCTGCAGGATGATGCTTATGGTGCCGCCATATGCGAGGAAATCGACACCAGATTTAAACGGGAAGTAAATCTGAGCGCGGTACATGTCACGCTGTATCGATTGGAAGATAAAGGATATGTCAAGTCCAGGATGGGTGGTGGAACGAGTGAAAGGGGAGGAAGGCGAAAAAGGATTTTTAGCGTCACCAGTGCCGGACTAGCAGTGTTGCGGTCAATGAAGGAAACCAGATTAGAATTGTGGAAAATGGTTCCCCAGTTGAAGATGGGTTCTTGATTCTAAGGTTAGGAATTATTTGATGACAATGCACCACAGAAATACTACTCCTCCTAAGTGGCCAATGCGGTTGTTACAAACGTTTTGCCCGTCTGCACTCTATGAAGAAATTGAAGGTGATCTCTTAGAAAAATTTCAG
>CAMLER010000267.1 GCA_946478915.1 uncultured Chryseolinea sp. | reverse complement strand
ACCCTGTTTCTCATGTTTCCGAGGGTGAAGTCGCCGATAAAGTTTTGTTGAATATCAGAAGTGATGATGTGACCTTGTTGATCGCTGATCCACAAAGCAAATTCTCCCAGGCCATTTTCATTGTCATATAAATAAGAATAGTACCCCTCTGCCTTAGTCTGGCCTCTCGAGATTACAGTCTGAGAGGTCCATTGATCACTTATCTTATAAGTCATCTGACCCTGCAGATTATACCGTGGATTCTTGATCGATAGATCGTTGCTGGTCAACGATAGTTTGGGGTTATAATTTAACTCCGACAGATTAGCAAACTGGAGGGGTGTGTTACGGCCAAGGAACAGCATTGCCGGATTGGTCTTCTCTTCCTGCATGAATTCAGTTACAACCAGGAACGATAGACGGTCGTTTGCCTTGAATGCCACGGTTGGGCTAATGAAAAAGGAGTTTCTGAAGCCGGCATCCTGAAAACTGTTTTCGGTGTGGTACGAAGTGTTTACTCTTAATATAATGTCGTCATTTTTTAAGGGCGCGTTAATATCAGCGGTAACCCTGTTCAGGCCGAAGCTTCCCGCGGTATAGGAAATTTCACCACCAAAACCGGAGTATGGCTTTTTGGTGACTGTGTTAATCAGGCCTCCGTAAGAAATAAGGCTGCTGCCGAAAAGTGTGCCGCTTGGCCCTTTGATCACTTCAATCTTTTCAATATTAGCCGGGTCAAGACTTCCGCTGGTGAGACCGGGTAAGCCATTGACCATGGTAGCCTGAGCTTCGAATCCACGAAGCGCATAATAGGACGCGCCATCGCCGTAAGCTCGGCCAGTCGACTCCCATAATTTGTGAACTCCGGGTACATTTTTTAGCGCGTCATCAAAATTAGTAATGTTCTGTTCCTTAAGGAGATCAGATGAGATTGCGTTATAGACCTGGGGATTCTCAAGATACTTCAAAGGCATTTTCGATACGTATGGACTTTCCAGGTTTTGTCGCCCACCGGATATAACTATCTCTTCCAATTCCTGCGAACTCTCTTTTAGATGAAAGTCTATTGTTGAAGTCTGACCGCCCCTGACATCCACGGACTGCCTTTGCGATTCCAGTCCAACGAACGAAGCTATCAAGTTGTATGTCCCTGGTTTGAGGTTTCTAATTTCGAAATGTCCGTTCCGGTCAGCTACTGCGCCTCTTGCGCTTGATTCAACCTGGATATTTACATATTCCGCCGGGCTACCGTCGGAAGTTTGAATTGTTCCTTGAATGGTGCCAGTGCCTTGAGCGCAGAGGGTAAACGTGGAAAATAGGCTAAAAACAAAGAATAGTGTGTGTTTCATGTTTAGAATTGTTCTAAATAGTGCGCAATTTTAACTCGTTCATGAGAGGAATGCAACTTATTTAGAAGTTTTCTAAATAATTTTTTCTTCTTTAAAAACGGAAACACATCCCGAAAGAATCATTGCACCTGCGAAGGAAGTTTATTGTTTGGTTTTTAAATATGGTGCTTTCCTAAGAGCGTCCATCAACTGTAGGATAATGATAATGGGTCTTGGCGACCCGGATAAAAGCACTTTTACTTTCTATGAAAATTGATGATATAACTGAATCGCGCCTGAAGCCTTATATAACGTTCATCTTCATCGCGTCGATGATCCTATTTCATATTGATGTTTCAGCGCAGGACAAGCCGGCATACACCATGTTTTTGTCAAATGGAAAGGAAGCAACTTATGCGAAAATGGTGAAGGATTTGACGCGGGCAGACGTCGTATTTTTTGGTGAATTGCATAATAATCCCATCGCCCACTGGCTTGAATTGGAGCTAGCGAAAAGCCTTTATGAAAATAACGCTAATCTTGTGCTTGCAATGGAGATGTTTGAAACGGACGACCAAATTGTTATTGACGAATATCTGAAAGGGACGATTGAGGAAAAACATTTGCTGAGTGAAGCAAAGGTCTGGGATAATTATCAGACCGATTATAAGCCATTAATGGATTTTGCAAAAAGGAATGGTTTGAAACTGATCGCAACCAATATACCCAGACGTTATGCAAATCTGGTTTACAGAAAGGGGCTAAGTTCGCTTGATTCTTTATCGCATGAAGCGCAGGCATGGATATCGCCGTTGCCGATACAAATTGATCTTGAACTTAGCGGATACAAAAATATGATCGATCAAATGGAAGGTCACGGAGTTGGCAATGGTAAGAAACTGGCGATGTCGCAGGCAATAAAGGATGCCACAATGGCTCACTTTATTTTGAAGAACAAAACGAGTAACAACATCATATTTCATGTCAATGGTGCATACCATTCCCAGGATGGTGAAGGAATATTATGGTATATCAAGCGCTCGAGACCGGAGACGCGGACGGCCACTATCCATGTCGTTGAACAAAGCGAAATTGATAAGCTTGATACCCAAAATATAGGAAAGGCTGACTACATCATTTGCGTTCCGGAGAGTATGACCAAGACTTTCTGATGCTTCAGCTCTTGACTTTAGCAAGTTCCTGCAACAATATTTCGGCGGCTTCTTCAAGGCTATTACCAAAACACACCACACCTTCATGGTGGCCGGCCATGGCGAATTTTTTATGGTGAGAAAGATTGTGCCGATCAAACAGCCGAGCTATTTCATTGGCCATTTCGGGCGTGCCGTATTGAATGTCACTGGCTGTCGACGGGAAATTAGCTAAAAGATTTTTCCAGATATTGAAATGATGGGCATGTATGACAGCGTTTGCATCAACAGCTTTTTCATAAACCATAGCGTGCGTCAGAGACTCGGATGAAGCCACGATCGAGCCGGTCGAGCAAACCGTATTTTTGTTTATGTTGTAATCAGTGACCATCGCATAGTGTTCCGATGTAAGTGTGTTTAACGTGCCCGTTCCGGATCCTGTGATAATAAATTCGGTTCCCAGAGATCGAACGCTGATATTACCATAACCAATCCCATCCTTAACTCCGAGCAGCCCAAGCGTGTACAATTTGTCCCGGAATGCATTAAGCTCTATAATTAAGGACTCGTCTAGCGGAGCAGATCGTGTCCATTGACAGTTAAACTTGATGACACCTTCTTCGCTCATAACTGCGGTACCTTTTCAGCAAACATCTTAGTGATTTCTTTTTCATTGGCCGGACAAACACCACGTTCCGTGATCAGGCCGGTGATCAGCCTTGCGGGTGTCACATCAAAGGCATAATTGCTGGCAGGGCTGTCTTCTGGCGCTATCAGAACCTTCTTAATTTCACCATCACATAGACCCGAAATGTGTTTTACCTCATCAGCGTTTCTTTCTTCAATATTAATCTCTTTCACGCCATCGTGAATATCCCAGTCAAAAGTGGAAGATGGTAGCGCTACGTAAAAGGGGATTCCGTTGTCTTTCGCTGCCAGTGCCTTTAGATAAGTCCCAATTTTATTAGCAGCATCGCCTGCAACGGTTACTCTATCTGCACCGGTGATTACCATATCAACAAGTCCGTGCTGCATTAAATGTCCACCGGCATTATCCACAATAATGGTATGAGGGATGCCCTGATTAACAAGTTCCCAGGCAGTCAGGCTTGCACCCTGATTGCGGGGACGTGTTTCATCCACCCACACATGCAAGTCAATTCCCCTTTTGAAAGCCTCGTAAATTGGAGCAGTAGCCGAACCGTAATCAACAAAGGCAAGCCAGCCGGCGTTGCAGTGCGTTAGAATATTTACAACTCCTCCTTTTTTTACTTTGCTGATCTGCTCAATGATCTCTACACCATGGAGCCCGATCTTCCTGCAATATTCGGAATCTTCATCAGCAATAAGCGTGGCTACCTGCCGTGCGATTCTGATTTTTTCAATAACTGTTTTCCCCGTTTCAATAGCTTTTAGCTGTCGGTTCACCGCCCATTCAAGATTGACGGCCGTGGGTCGGGTTGCTTTAAGCGCCGATGCAGCGATCATCAACTCATCGAAATTATTCTTCCGACTGGCTTCCATGGCAGCAAGGTACATTCCATAGCCAGCTGCGGCGCCAATCAGGCCGGCACCACGCACGTGCATATCCCTAATGGCTTGAACCATCTCATCAACTGAGTGGATATCTTCCAAAACAAATCGATGCGGCAAATGACGTTGATCTATAATGGTTATTACCTCGTCATTTTTATAGTTTAGCCAGATGGTGCGGTAGTCCTTTCCCTTTACTCTCATTATATATGTAGATGTGTGAAATTAAGGATATATAGTTTGGCTCTTGCTGAAAGATATTTTTTATCTTCTTCCAGAATGTTATGCCGCGCCCTTGACTTGAAGCGTGAGGGATGGGTTACATTGGTGAAAGCATTGTTTAAATTGGTTGTATCCCGCGAAATGTTGTAGGTCTACCAGAAAAGCCAGATACTCTCTATCTATAATACTAGGTTGTCATTAAAATTCAATACAATGAAAAGAAGTTTACAGATAATCCTCTGTCAGTGCTTTTGGCTCCTGACTTACTCAGTAACGGCCCAACTGCCACCAGCTTCATCACGGGTGGCTCAATTTGACAAGATCCTTTCTGAACAATTCAAACCAACTGAAACCGGCTGCGCAGCTCTCATTGCGGAAAAGGGAAAAATTATCTATCACAAAGCCTTCGGTATGGCCGACATTGAACTCAATGTTCCAATGAAGACTGACATGGTATTCAGGATCGGTTCAATTTCAAAACAATTTACGGCGATCAGCATATTGCAGTTAATGGAAAAAGGCAAGCTCGGATTACAAGACCCGATAACATCTCATGTAGCTGGCTACCCCTCTAGTGGACAGAAAGTAACCATAGAACATTTGCTAACTCACACTTCGGGAATAGTAAATGTTACCGGGATGAAAAATTTCGGAGATATTAAGCGCAATGACCTAAGTACGGCAGAGGTCATTGACTTTTTTAAAAACGAGCCACTGGAATTCGAGCCAGGCTCGAAATGGAGTTACTCAAACTCCGGTTATATTGTACTGGGGCATATTATTGAAAAGGTTTCTGGGATGAGTTATGCCCAGTATCTCGAGGAAAATATTTTTAAGCCGTGTGGGATGACAAGCTCTTTTCTCGGAGATGATGCAAAAATTATCAAAAACCGCGCTTCCGGCTATGCAAAACAAGGTGAACAAACCGTCAATGCAAGCTTTATTAGTATGGCCATCCCTCATGGAGCTGGTGGTATAGTTTCGACAGTCGGTGATCTTTATAAATGGAACAGAGCTTTATTAGAATACAAGATGGTTTCAAAAAGCACACTTGAAAAGGCTTTTAAACGTCATAAGTTGAACAATGGAAATGAGACAGACTATGGTTATGGATGGTTCTTTCTAAATATTCAAGGCCACCCGACGATTGAGCATGGCGGGGGAATTGACGGATTTTTAACAAGTTCGATATACATACCGTCGCGAGATGTTTTTGTTGCAGTTTTCTCGAACTCAACAGGCCAGAGTCCAGAGTTTGTTTCGGCAAAGCTTGCGGCGGCAACCATCGGACAACCTTATGAATACAAGGAGATCGCATTTGATAAATCATCGGCCGAGGCTGTCGTGGGTGTATATGAGAATGACGAGGGTAATATGATGAATGTATATTTTGATTCAGAAAAAATGTTTGTGGAGTTTCCAGATGGAAGTAGTAAACAACTGAGGCCTTACGAAAAGGGGAGATATTTTTACGACGACTCTTTTTCTACTATGGATTTTAAAAAGTCGAGCGATGGTAAATCATATTCTGCTATTGCTGTGGCACGTTTTGATAAGCGCATTGTTTGGAACAGAACAGATAAGCCATTTCCGAAAAAGGCTGAAATCGAAATTGCGGAAACGATACTTGAACAATATGCCGGGGACTACCAGGTTGGTCCGTCTTTCATATTGACGGTAGTAAAAGAAGGGAAAAAATTATTTGCGCGCGGTCCCGGTCAACCTAACCAGGAATTGTTCGGCGAGTCAGAGACAAAATTTTACTTAAAAACAATGCCGATCGGACTTGAATTCCATCGAGACAACACGGGCAAGGTTCAGAAGTTAATGATTCATCAGGGTGAGAAAATCACTGAAGCCTTGAAAATCAAATAGACCTAAACAACCTCATCACTGTGCGCAATCGGACGGGCATTTGCACGCGCGCGAACACTTGATGCTAATTGCGTTGATACTGGCTCATCCTTTTTGGGGTGGCACTGTATTCGCATAAGGCTGGATTCATTTGTATTGAAGCATTAACATTATTTTCGTGAATATTAAAGCCCGAGCTTATCAGACATTTTTTGGAAGCCAAGAAAGCAGAAGTATCCTGAATTCCTTGTGCAACATTCACCGGTTCATGGGCGTCTTACCAAAAAAAACCAACCTGTCGCATGATTCGTAACTACATTAAAGTCGCCGTACGAAACCTTCTCCGCCAAAAAGGTTTTTCTTTCATTAACATTTTCGGACTTGCACTTGGCATTAGCTGCACTGCATTAATCGGGATGTGGGTTAGTGATGAACTTAGCTATGACAGGTTCCATAAGGATCACGATCGGATTTACCGGGTGACCTCAACATTACCCGAGATGAAGGTCCATGGGGCAATTTCTTCCGCACCCCTTGCTCAGGCTATAAAGAATGAAATCCCGGAAGTGGAAGATGTCGTTCGGATTTCGGGATTTCATAGTGATTTGATTCAGGTGGGCGATGTAAAATTTGAGGAAAAAGGAATTCTGTACGCTGATTCAAATTTCTTTAAGTTGTTCACGTTCCCGTTTATTTTTGGTGACCCGGCAAAAGCACTTCTGAACCCGGAAGGTGTCGTCATCACTGAGGAAACGGCAATAAAATATTTTGGTACGACAGATGTGCTTGAAAAAACAATTCGCAAAAACAACGAACATGATTTTACCATCACTGGTGTCATAGCAAATGTACCGTATAATTCGCATCTCCGGTTCGATTTTATCCAGCCACTCCGTTACCTA
>CAMLER010000266.1 GCA_946478915.1 uncultured Chryseolinea sp. | reverse complement strand
ACATCGCCACGAAAACCTCAAAAGAATTTTTCCTTCGGTTTGTAAATTCAAAAACTCTAACTCCACCCCTGTACGCAGCTTCTATTACCTGTTGAGCAATGGCAATATCATCGTGCGTGAATAGCGGCACCAAACCCAACTCTTTCATGCGCCCCACGATTTCTTCGTTTTTGAATTTCATATGCCTTTATCTCAAAAGTTTTCCAATGTTTTCACCTTTCACCAATGTTTCGATTTCCTGAGCAGAAGCAACGTTAACATCGCCCTCGACAGAGTGCTTGAATGCGCCTGCTGCTGTAGCAAATTCAATTGCCGACCCATCGTCCATTTTTTTAAGGGTTGCATAAATCAACCCGGCCATAAAGGCATCTCCTGCTCCTACCCGATCTACAATATGCGTAAGATCATATTGCTTTGATTGCAATAATTCCTTACCATTCCACATCAGTCCCTTCAACCTGTTATGCGATGAACTGACCGAGTCGCGTTCAGTTGTCACGATCTTTTTGATATTTGGAAACGCATCTATCATAGATTTGCAAGCAGATTCATAACTATCTCCCGATACTCCTGCACAATTTTCCATATCAGTAATGCCGGCGACAATAACGTCAGTAGATTCTATTAACGCAGGCATTATTTCACGGGCGGTCTTCCCATACTGCCAAAGATTTCTTCTATAGTTTATGTCACCTGAAATGGTGAGATTATTTTTTCTGGCGATTCGGATTGCCTCCAGACAAACATCCGCTGCACCGCGGGAAATCGCTGGTGTTATTCCAGTCCAGTGAAACCAGGTAGCCTCTTTTAAAACTTTTTCCCAATCGAGCATACCCGGCTGAATGTGTGCAAAAGCAGAATTGAATCTATCGTAAATGATTCTCGACGCACGCTGCATGGATCCATTTTCCAAAAAGTATACCCCCATCCGCTCATCGCCATAAATGATGTATTGCGTATCTACTCCGTCTTTCCTTAATGACTGCGTCGCAGCCTGTCCAAGATCATTGTTCGGAAATCGTGTGACATGTGCAGCAGAAATTCCGAAATGGCTTAGCGATGAAGCTACATTCGCCTCTGATCCTGCGTACAGTACATTCATTGTGCTGACCTGCGTGAAGCGCGCATAGCCTGGCGTTGATAGCCTCATCATGATTTCGCCAAAGGTGATTACTCTTTCCAAGTGTCTAATTGTGTTGGGGTGTTGATGTACTGATGTGCTGATGTGTAAGGTTATTCTAAACTTTAAACTAGTTAGACTCCGGCATATGAACTGAACCCGCCATCCACCGCGACCACGACGCCGGATACAAACTTAGCACCATCGGAGCATAACCAGATAAGGGTGCTGGCCAGCTCATCGGGCTGTCCGAATCTACCGAAGGGCGTTTGTCCTATCACAGATTTGCCACGATCCGTTAAGCCGCCGTCTGCTGTCGTAAGAAGCGTTCGGTTTTGTTCCGTCAGGAAGAATCCAGGTGCTATAGCATTAACCCTAATTCCTTCCCCAAATTTCTTCGCTACTTCTACAGCAAGCCATTGTGTAAAATTGCTGATGGCAGCCTTGGCTGCAGAATAACCCACAACACGTGTAATGGGGAGGTATGCAGCCATGGATGAAATATTAATAATGCAACCGCTCTTTGCTGCCATGATCGGTTCTCCCAGAATTTGTGTAGGGAGTACAGAACCGGTGAGATTAAGATCGACCACCTGACGAAAGTCATCCAATTTGAGGTCAAGAAAAGTTTTATCCGTTGGGATGGTTGCGCCGGGCATGTTTCCGCCGGCTCCGTTAACCAGAATATTGACAGATCCGAATTTCTCTAAAATAATTTTTCGCGCCTCAACCAATTGCTTTGCATCCAATACATCCGCGCTTACACCGATAGCCGTACCACCCTCCTTCTCAATTTCGCGAGCTAGATCATCAGCGACGTTCTTGCGTCGTCCGACTATCGCTACCTTTGCACCTGCCAGGGCTAATGCTTTTACCATCGAACTTCCCAATACTCCCGTTCCACCGGTTACAACAGCAACTTTATTCTCAAGACTAAATAATGAATTCAGATACGACATATTTTGATTTGTTTAAACTTTGACTGCTTTTCGCAATTTGTGGCTTTCATAACACGCTTCGATCAACCGGATCACGTCTCTCGATTCTTCCGGTTTTACAGCGAGCGGTTCATTATTCCGTATAGCACCGAAAACATTTTTATAAAACGCGGAATAATTTCCGGGTAGGGTCTCGACAAGTCCTTCGCAATGAAGTCCATCCAATGTGGTATTCAGTTTCCCCCAAAACTCTTTGCCTTCCAAGCCCCACCCTTGAGATCCAGGAATTCTCCCGTCTTTCAACGCTTGTTCCTGAGGGTCGATCCCATACTTAATGAACGAACCTTCGGTACCGTGCAAAATATATCGGGGAGTAGCCTCGCGTACCAGGTAGCTCGACTTTACAATTGTGTGAAAGGTATTGTAGTGCATCCGAATATCGTAGAAATCCTCAACCTTTCCATTCGGACGCTGAATGCCGATGCGTGCATCCACTTCGTTGGGCATGCCGAATAACATGACCACCTGGTCGAGCATGTGCGAACCCAGGTTGTATAAAATACCAGTGCCGGGACCTTCTTCCTCCTTCCATGTGTTTGCTTCAATGTAATTCCGATACCGATCGTAATGCAGTTCAAATTCAGCAACCTTACCTACCCAATTATTCTCCAGAACCTTTTTAACAGTCATAAAATCACCATCCCATCTTCTATTCTGGAATACCGTAAGTATTTTATTTTTCTTAACCGCAAGATTTATGAGTTTGTCAGCATCCTGAGCAGTAACTGTAAAAGGTTTTTCGACAACGATGTGCTTCCCAGCCTCCAGCGCCAGCGTTGCGTATTCAAAATGAGATTCATTCGGCGTGTTAATGACGACCAATTCAATGCTGTCATCCTTTATGATGTCATCTATCTTCCTGACAATTCGTACCGCAGGGTAGCGCAATTTAGCTTTATCAGAATTTCGTTGAAGGACTGTTGCAAGGGAGAAGTTGGGGTCTACAGCTAACAATGGAGCGTGAAAAATTTCACCGGACATTCCATAAGAAAGCAAAGCAGTTTTGATGGGATTCATCCGAATTAATAGTGGTTTACATTATTGATTGAAGCTCTGGTTTTGGATATTGTTTTCAAATTATCGGCCATTAATTTTTTAATTAAGTTCCAATCTTTTACAGCAATGGTATTTTTTGGAAATAATAACCCGCTCAGCTTGATGCATAACGAGCCGGCTTGAAACCATTTGGCAAGCGATAATGGGTGAAGATCCTCGATTCCAGATGGAACAAATTCCATATCAGGAAATTGTTTCTTTACCGCCAGGACGAACTCAGGCCCAAGGATATTTCCCGGAAGTACACCAATCGCAGTTGCGCCCCAGGATTTTGCTTTTATGATATCTGATGTTGTTGTGCATCCTGGCATCCACAAAATATTGTTGGCCCGACAAACCTCGGCCATTTCCGGCCGTAAAAAAGGTGATGCAATAAATTGGGCTCCTGCCTGGATGTAGCGTTCACACATCGTGTCATCCAAAACAGTCCCGGCACCGAGAATCATACCAGGATAATTGTTAATGCGCTCATTGATATAATGAAACAGTCTGGGCCCCACATTATCGCGCTGATGCATGAACTCGAAGACACGCAATCCTGATTTGTAACAGATATCGACAACAGTCATAAGGACATCAACGTCAGGATGATAAAACACAGGCACAACGCCGACTTGTTTCATGTGCGAAACAACCTCCTCATTACTGATCGGCATTCTTTTTAAATTTGTAGTATATAGCGTTTGAAATTTCAAATTAGTAAAAATATGTAGTACATTGCGCAATCGATTGCGCAAGATAGTAGAATTCTCCTTATGTCAACCAAGTTTCTGAAGATTCATCCGGCCGATAATGTTTATGTGGCACTTGCTGATTTGAAGGCAGGTGAAAGCATTTCCACCTCAGGTTTCAATCTTGACCTCCCAAATGATGTGCAGGCGAAGCACAAATTCGTTGAAAACGCTTTGCAACCTGGCGATACCATTACCATGTATGGCTGCCTGGTCGGCAAAGCATTAACAGCTATTCCCAAGGGCGGTGTAATCAGTACTCATAATGTCAAACATCAATCGTCAGAATTTTCAGGAAGGACTGACACTTTCCATTGGTCCGCACCAGATGTAAGCAAATGGAAAAACAGAACCTTTCTTGGATATCATCGCGAAGATGGACAGGTTGGTACTGCTAATTATTGGGTGGTTGTTCCTCTTGTATTTTGCGAGAACAGGAACGTCAATGTGATAAAACAGGCATTTGAAGAAGAGTTAGGATTTGGCAAGAATGACGCTTATAAAAGCTATGTGCATGAGTTGGTTCAACTTTATCGGGAGGGTAGATTAAATGATATCAATTCAATAAAGCTTGGCAGCAATGGACATACTGGCAAGACTCGGTTGTTTCAAAACATTGATGGAATTAAATTCCTAACTCACGAGGGAGGATGCGGCGGTACCCGGCAGGATTCGGAAGCGTTGTGCGCATTGCTGGCCGGATATATTAATAATCCCAACGTAGGTGGCGCTACGGTATTAAGTCTTGGATGCCAAAACGCGCAGGTTGAAATTTTGCAAGAAAAACTTCGTGCGCTGAATCCGTCTTTTTCAAAACCCCTTGTGATTCTTGAACAACAGAAGGAAGGAACCGAACAGGATTTGCTTGCCAACGCAATTCAGAAGACGTTCGCCGGCTTAATCAAAATTAACCAACAGCAGAGAAAGCCTGCACCGCTTACCAAGCTGGTAGTCGGATTAGAGTGTGGTGGCTCAGACGGTTTTTCCGGAATTTCTGCTAATCCAGCGATTGGCCATGCTTCAGATCTTATTGCCGCGCTCGGTGGTTCTTCCATTCTTTCTGAGTTCCCGGAGCTGTGTGGAGTGGAGCAGGAGCTTCTTAACCGCTGCGTCGATGATGAAGCAGCAAACCGCTTTGCCCAACTGATGCGTGCATATTCACGTGCTGCGGAATCAGTTGGTTCTGGCTTCGATATGAACCCTTCACCGGGAAATATTAAAGATGGATTAATCACTGACGCGATGAAATCGGCAGGCGCTGCGAAAAAAGGCGGGACGTCGCCTGTAGCCGATGTATTAGATTATACTGAATACGTTAGAAGGCCAGGACTTACTTTGCTATGCACTCCGGGTAATGACGTCGAGAGTACAACGGCGATGGCAGGATCCGGGGCAAATATCATGCTTTTCACTACAGGCCTCGGTACCCCTACCGGAAATCCGATCGCGCCAGTAATCAAATTGTCTTCGAATACGAAACTGGCAGTAAAGATGCCAGATATCATCGATATAGATTGCGGCCCAGTGATTACCGGCGAAAAAACCATCGAACAGATGGGAGAAGAAATTCTGGAGTATATTATCCAGGTAGCTAGCGGTAACATTAAACCAAAAGCTGTCGTATTGAACCAGGATGATTTCATACCCTGGAAGCGAGGCGTGTCCCTCTGATAATTAGAAAAGTTTGAAAATTTATTTTTTCAGGAATTCCTGCCGAATCGGTGTAAAGCTATCAATCAATTTTGCTTTCGGTGAAATCAATTGAATGGTGTGTTGCTTCCCGGAAGGAACAGAAAACATATCACCAGCGACTAGTTTTTTTTCCTCTTCCCCTTCGCAAAAGAAAATGATCTCCCCTTCCGCGACGTATGTTATTTGTTCATGGATGTGATTATGCGGTGGGTCCGGTTGATCCCACGGACCATTTTCAAAATCTATGACCGCAATCATGAGGTGGTCAGTGTGAATTAGGCGGCGCCGAACTCCCGGCATAACGGTGCCGGTAGGCGCATCACTTGCTTTCAGAACAGGCATATGGAACAAGATTTATTGGGCAACTTAGTAAATAAATGACGAGAAAACAGCAATATCGTGCAATCGATTGCATTTTAGTGCAGCTTGGTCGTTAAAACAATACTTCCAGGGTGTTCATATTATCAATTATTCGAAAAAAGCGGCTTTTTGACTGTTTACGGCACTTTGAAAGCATTTGCCCTTAAAATAAACTTCCCCTTTAAATATTCAATTTTCTGTTATATTGCGCAAACGATTACACAGCCATGGCAGACGTTCGCTATGCCCTCCATCCCAACGAATTCAAATCGCTTCAGAGTCAAGAACTGCGGGATGCCTTTCTTGTTGAAAATATTTTTAAGGAGGATGAAGTTAGTGTTGTTTACTCGCACTATGATCGTCTGATAATCGGGGGAGTAAAACCCGTTTCAAAAGAAATAACGCTTGGGACATACGACGTTTTAAAGGCTGAATTCTTTCTTCAGCGACGGGAAATCGGGATAATTAATGTAGGTGGCAAGGGTAAGGTGACAGTGGATGGCGAATCAATCACCATGGATAACAGGGATGCTTTATACATCGGCCGCGGTGTCACGAATGTATCATTCACGTCATTAGAAAACTCACCGGCATTGTTTTACTTTAACTCTGCGCCCGCGCATGCTACGCATCCAACACGGAAAATCACTTTGCAGGAAGCGGAGACTGTAGAGCTTGGCTCTCTTGAAACGTCAAACCACAGGATTATTAAGAAAGTTTTAGTAAACAGTGTCGTAGCAACATGCCAGTTGCAGATGGGCATAACCGAATTACAAAAAGGAAGTGTTTGGAATACAATGCCACCACACGTACACGACAGGCGAATGGAAGCCTATTTTTATTTCGACCTTCCTGATAACCATGTTGTTTGCCACTTTATGGGTGAGCCTCAAGAGACAAGGCATGTGTTCGTAAGAAATTACAATGCTGTTATATGCCCACCATGGTCAATTCATAGCGGTGCCGGCACTAGCAACTACACCTTTATATGGGGAATGGCGGGTGAAAATCTTGATTATGGAGACATGGACCAG
>CAMLER010000265.1 GCA_946478915.1 uncultured Chryseolinea sp. | reverse complement strand
TTCTAATAGTTACGTAATCAGAATAGACGCAAGGTTACTGCCTGGCGGCAGTGCCGTGTATGATTCAACCATCCAATAGTCGATTTCCATCTCCGCTGGTAATCTTCTTCCAAGTTCTAGAAATCTTTCTCTGCCTTTAGGCAGCTAGCCTTGCGTCTCGATGGATCGCATTACTGCCAACTGTGGAATCAAGCGTAGCCTGACGGTGAATTAAATCAAGTGTATCTTATTATTGACCTTTGCGCCGTCGCGTCCTTGCGGTAAAAAACCTTTTCATTCTAACGGGTATTGACTACAACGTGATTAACTCTTGATATTCCAAACCCCCGAATTCTTCCCATGCATCGACTTATACCTTATACCTTATACCTTATACCTTTACCTTATACCGTATACCCTATACCTTTGTCCCTTATAACCTATACCTATCCCAGACTTCCCAACCACACTACCGCCCCACAGCAAGAATAGTAAACTCCACCCTCCGATTCAAAAGCCGGGTCTCCTCAGTATCGTTGCTGGCAATAGGTCGCGAACCGCCGTATCCCTTACCTGTAATTCTGCGCTTTTCGATTCCCTTTGATACAAGATATTCTTTGACTTTCTCCACACGCATCTCAGATAACTTCAGATTTTGCCCGGGAATTCCTCGGTTATCGGTATGCCCCGACAGTTCAATCTTTACTTTTGGATTCGCTTTCAGAAAAGCAACCACAAGATCAAGTTCAGGATAAGATTGCGAAAGCAAAGCCGTTTTTCCCTGTTCAAAAAGGACGTCGCGTAAATTAACGGTAGCACCAACCTCCACCGGCTGTAACCTGAAATTCATTTCAAGCTCCTTCATTTCGTAAGTTTGAATATCAAGCTTTTCCATTGTGCTGATATAACCCGGCGCCTCGATTTGAACCGAGTATTGTTCTGTCGATGGAACCCTGACATTATATCCATCGGAAGCTGTAGCCTGAGAGGTTTGGTTTGCCGCCGTTGAGGAAAACGCAATCGTAGCATTTATAGCTTCACCGGTTTTTGCATTGGTAACCTTCCCGTATACTCTGACACGCTGATCTGCATCCGGCTCGCGCTGCACTTCAACGATCTTCACAGTATCTACAGGAGGAATCACCTGCGTAGTATCTCTTGGCTGAGGCTCACCTGTAATAAATATCTTTACATCGCCATAACCGTCACTATTCTTCGTACTGGTGTACAATGAAAAGCCAAGCTTTTCGAAAGGTCTGAAAAAGAGCTCTCGTCCTTCGGAATTGATTGCAGTTCCCAGATTCTCTGGCGCGGACCAATTTGTCCACCCATCATCCAATCGGGTCGAACTATAGATGTCAAAACTTCCGGAACCCCTTCCACCATTAGTGGAAAAATACAACGTCTTCGCATCGTCAGACATTGAGGGAGAGAGTTCCTGAAAACGCGTGTTGATGGTACCTCCCAAATTTCTTGGCTCACTCCACCCTCCGCCTGCACCTTTCGTGCAAACATAAATATCTTCAACACCACGAGAGCCGTAGGTCTCAGCAGAAAAAACAAACACCGACTCATCGGGAAGAATGTATCCGCTTACCAGCGAGGATTTATTCTGAAAGTATGGAATATTTATGTTTTCCGGCCTTGACCATCCACTTCCAGTTTGTCGCGAAACAGAGATTCCCTGGGTACGGGATGGGGTTCCGCCAGTACCGTAGTGGCTAAGCAAAAACATCTGACGACCATCAGCTGAAAATCCAGCCACTGCGTTGTATGCACCATCATTGAGTACCGCTCCACCATGTACAGGTGCGGACCATTGATTATTTTCAGTTAGCACGCATACCCAAATATCACCTGGATCTCTTTTACCTCCAATGTTCTGGGGATGATTGGCAACCGTGATATAAAGTGAACGACCATCGGGAGATACGACAGGGTTCAGTTCATCGTATGTGGTATTCGACAGCTGAAAGGACGAAGTGTTTAAAACCTGGGACGAACAATAAAACGCAGTTAAAAACAGCGCTGAGGAAAAAATTAATCTCATGGAGCAAAGTAAAAAATCTCCTGCAAATATACTCTCCTCTTTCATTTCTCAAATTTCCATAGCATTTCACTTGCTCAACCAATCACTTTCTTTCAAGGTAAATCTCCATGGCAGCAAGGCATCTTCTCCTGCGTAATCAATTCCGATACGAGGACTCGCTTCAATTCCTGTGCTTCGAATGCGATTACCAACGTCCTCGACCCAAACTTCGTCATCAAGCAAATATTTTCCATTCAACTTTCTGTCAATGCCCAAAGCTTTGGTCAATTTGCCAGGACCGGAGGTAAGATGAAAAGGGTTAAGAATTTTGCCTCGCCTCAGCAACATCTCATCCATTCCCCGAAGAGGCTCAATTGCCCTGATCAGAACCGCCTCCGGAATTGTTTCCCGATTCGTAACAATGTTAAAAAGGTAGTGCATGCCATAGCACAAATAGACATATGCATAACCACCCTTTTCAAACATGATTGAATTGCGCGGTGTCTTCTTCGAGTTGTACGCATGGCAGCCTCGCTCCCTCCAGGAGTAAGCTTCTGTCTCCACGATAATACCACCTGTAACTATACCGTTGATGTTAGTGAACAACGCTTTCCCGATCAATTCACGTGCGATTTTTACGACGTTCGTCCGTTGATAAAAGCTATCTGTGAGCTTCATTATTCCTCCGTTAATACTGTCAAAAGATTATTTAACTTTGACCCCAAACTTAAATATCTAAACATACCACCAATGAAAAAAAGTTTATTGATTGTTAGCCTGGCCATTCTGACGTTTGTTGCAGAGGCACAAATTCAGACGCCTCAAGCGAGCCCGCCAGGTTCTGTCTCGACAACTGTTGGCCTTACCGATGTGAAAATTGATTATTTCAGGCCGCGTGTAAAGGGGAGAAAGATTTTCACCAACGATGCGTCCGCATTGGTTCCCTATGGAAAGATTTGGAGGACCGGAGCGAACAGCGGTACCAAGATCACGTTCTCGACAGATGTGAAGGTTGAAGGCACTGCTATTCCCAAGGGAGAATACCTCATCCTCAGCTGGCCAGGCGCCGACGAATGGACAGTTTCACTTTACAAGGATGTAAAGCTGGGCGGTAATACCGATGGATACGATGCTTCAAAGGACGCTGCGAAATTTAAGGTTAAACCTCAGAAGCTTAGCGAGAAAGTTGAAACATTGACCTTCAATATCGGCGATATTTCAGATGACAGCAAAACAGCAAAAATTCAGTTAGCCTGGGAAAACACATCTGTAAAATTTACAATGTCAGTCGATTATGATGCCCAGGTTATGAAATCAATTGAATCTGCAACCACCGCTTCTAATGCAGATCCAAACACGTTGTTTCAGGCAGCGGTTTATTATCTGGAGAACGGCAAGGATTTGAAGAAAGCAAAAGAGTGGGTGACCAAGGCAGCTGACGCAAATCCCAACGCTTTCTGGGTACTGCATCAAAAGGCGAAAATAGAAAAAGCCCTGGGTGACAACGCTGCGGCAACAGCCAGCGCGAATGCTTCACTAAAGGCAGCGAAAGACGCTAACAATCGGGATTATCAGGTGATGAATGAGGAACTGCTGAAGTCACTTCGTTAATCGTTATCTGTTAATCGTTAATCGTTATCCGTTATCCGTTTCGGTTATCCACTTGAGTGCAACGATCAAAAATACCGAATCTCTCAGGAGCCGGTAAACTTAATTCAGCGTACGCAAGTAGATATCAGACACGGATAACGGATAACGGATAACTATTTCTGTCCTTTCTTCGCGCGCTTCTCAGCGCGTTTTTCTTTTAAGGTTTTTGCAGCCGGTTTCTTGGCTTCTTTTTTTTGATCGTGTGACTTTGCCATGGTTGTGTTCTTTAGTGTTGGTTAATCCTTCCGTTTTCAAAGTTAGTTTATAAAAGGAATTTGTGAAACGGGTTTGAGGTTTGAAGTTTGAAGTTTGAGGTTTGAGGTTTGAGGTTAAAGGACATCCGGAAGAAAAACTTTAGCGCAGTTTCAAGTTTACTGCAATCTCACATCGAGCGAACTATTAACTATTAACTATTAACTATTAACGTGTAACGGATAACGGATAACGCTTAACGTCCCAGGGAGACCTGACTAAACGTATCCCCCTGACCCAGATCACCGGTCTCATATCCTTTCTTGAACCAAAACATCCTTTGCTCGGAAGTACCATGGGTAAATGCATCAGGCACCACACGGCCTTGAGATTGCTTTTGAAGTCGGTCGTCGCCAATGGCGTTTGCAGCCCCAAGTGCTTCCTCAATATCGCCAGGCTCTAGAATATTATTTAATTGATCCGCATGATGTGCCCAAACGCCGGCAAGGAAATCTGCTTGCAACTCGAGTTTAACTGACAGTCTATTGTTTTCTTCCTGACTCAGCCGATCGCGTTGACTGTGCACACGATCTGTTATCCCCAACAAATGTTGCACATGATGGCCCACTTCATGGGCGATCACATAAGCCATCGCGAAGTCCCCGGGAGCGCCGAAGCGCGATTTCAAGTCATCGTAAAAACTGAGGTCGATATAGACTTTTGAATCCAATGGACAATAAAATGGTCCCATCGCGGCATCCGCCATTCCACACGCAGATTGATCGGCTCCGGTAAAAAGGACAAGTACAGGTTCCTGGTAATCGGACCCTTGTTCTTGAAAAAGTTTATTCCAGACATCTTCCGTATCCTGCAACACTACCTTTACGAATTCAGCTTGCTGATTCTCCGCTTCAGACCTCGGTTGCTGTTGTTCATAGGCTTGCGAGCCGCCTCCAACATTGATATAATTCAACGGGTTCTCCCCCATCAGCAAAGCTATTATCACAATGATAATTCCGGCACCTCCGCCAATAGCTACTTTGCCTCCGCCGCCCATACCGCGACGATCATCAACATTTCCACTTTGTCTTCGGCCCATCCAGCGCATATAGAAATAATTTTAGGTTGTTAAGTCTGAGAATTAAGATACAAGATTTCGATGAAAGAGCAACAAGTGTAAAGGCTTAAGGTTCAAAACTTTCAACAATAAAGTGACCCGTTGCGAGCGCCCTCGTTGTGCTGTCTGAATTTTTCTAATTCACATTTCCCTACAAGACATGTTGCAGATTTTTCTTTTTAGACGCATCTTAACGAAAGTATGGAAGATGTAGGGTTGCGATTGAGAGCCAGCCGTTGCCTTTCGGATAGCTCAGGCGCCTATCCATCGCTAAGTATTTTAGAGAACTAAACCAAACCAGACAATAAAATGAACGAGCACAATCCCAAAAGACTTTTCTACGGCAGCTGCTTTGCGCTAATTACGACAGCCTTCTCTTTCAGTATAAGAGCTGGTATTCTACCACAATTAGCTACAGACTTCAACCTAACAGCTACACAACTGGGATTTATCAACCAGATGTTTTTTCTAGGGTTCCCAATATCGATGGTACTGGGTGGAATTTTCTACGGGACACTGGGACCGAAGAAGATCATGATCTTTGCATTCTTTGCACACACCCTTGGTATTCTTATGACCATCTACGCTGGTGGATATACGGGCCTCTTAATTTCAACGCTGTTTATTGGACTTGGTAACGGATGTACAGAAGCTGCGTGTAACCCAATGATTGCTACAGCATACACAGGAAAGCTGATGAACACATTGATGAACAGATTTCACATGTGGTTTCCGGGAGGTATCGTTATTGGTAGCTTGATTTCCTATTTCATGACGGAAATGGAGCTCGGATGGCAGGCGCAGATCTGGGTGATCATGATCCCTACACTTATTTATGCTTACCTGTTCTGGGGGCAAGTATTCCCTGAAGGTAAGAATATCGAAGTGGACTCGCTGAAGGCTAATCTAAAAGCAATGATCACTCCCCTATTCCTTTTCATGTGCGCATGTATGACCCTTACCGCGATTTCTGAATTCGGTCCTACACAGTGGGCACAACTTGTGTTGGCAAAGAGCGGCGCAGAACCAATGGTTATTCTTGCTCTGATCACAGGCTTGATGGCGGTCGGACGTTATTTCGGCGGCGAGTTTGTTCACAAGTTTGATCAGACGGGTGTACTCCTGGGGTCAGCAGTATTGACAACCATTGGGATATTTTTATTCAGTACGCAGACCGGAGCAATGGCTTATGTCGCTGCGATTATCTTCGCGACAGGCGTTTGTTATTTCTGGCCTAACATGATTGGTTTTACGGCGGAAAAAATACCTATGAGCGGTGCTATTGGTATGTCGGTCGTGGGTGCGTTTGGTATGCTTTCTACAGCGATCTGGCAACCAATTATCGGAGGCTGGATAGACAAAGCAGGTGCCGAGGCTGCAGCCACTGGATTACAGGGCGATGCATTGGAGCTTGCAGCAGGACAAGCAACGCTACAGCGTATGATTGTCTTTCCCGTAATATTGATTGTGCTGTTTACAATCTTATTATTCTGGGTACGGAGCAGAAAAACGGCGTCGCAACCTCATTAGAATTACCACCAAAGGGTAACTATTTACAATACCAAAAGGATGGGATCCCATCCTTTTGGCTTTTAGGAAGACGTCAACAAAAAAATTGAATATCTGTTTGAATTTATTATGAGAGCCTTAATTCCTCTCCTACTTTTGGTCACCTCAACGGCAATGGCACAATTGATAATCGAAGACAATGTGAAATTTCTGGCGTTGGGTGATTCGTATACCATCGGTGAAAGTGTCACTGCGGCGGAGCGATGGCCAGTTCAGCTTTTTGATTCATTGAGTACCCGCGGACTGGATTGCGTAGAATCAAAAATAATTGCAACAACGGGCTGGCGAACAGATAATCTTGCTGGAGCAATTAAGCATGCGAAGATAAAAACTGAATATACACTCGTTTCTCTTCTGATCGGGGTAAATAATTTCTATCAGGGTAAGAGTGCCGAACTGTATGAAAAAGAATTTGAAGAATTATTAAAGACTGCCCTCAAACTTTCAGGTGGAAAGAAATCCCGCGTTTTT
>CAMLER010000264.1 GCA_946478915.1 uncultured Chryseolinea sp. | reverse complement strand
CATTGTGTTGAAGTGTTGATGTTCGAGGTGTTGAAGTTGCGCACGGAACTTAAGTTGTTACCGTTTTTTTAAAGTGGCTTAAGGGAGATTAGCGCGAACTTCAATACACCAGCATTGTGTTGAAGTGTTGATGTTCGAGGTGTTGAAGTTGCGCACGGAACTTAAGTCGTACCTTTTAAAGTGGCTTAATGGAGATCAGCGCGAACTTCAACACACCAGCACTTCAACACATCAACACTTTTTCATCCCAAACAGCACCCTCACCCAATTAAATGGTCGTATCATTAGCAAGTAAAACACCAAGCAGCTCACCAATGTCAGCAAACTAACGCTCCAGAATTTAGCGGTGATGCTCCACGGCAGTTGGCATAGGTAGTATCCGAAAACAATTATAGCGGTTTGGTGAAGGATGTAAAACGGATATAATCCTTCGTTGATTGTTGAAAGCCATCGATGGGGCTTGTTCAGGTAATGTTGACCAAAAGCTATCACCGTAACCACTGAAAACCAGCTTACATATATTGCCGTGACGTCGAAAGCAGTCTCAACCGTATCCAGCGTCAGCGGCAAGTCGATCAGTTTTGTGAGGTGAAAATAAAATATGTAAAAGGGGATCAGAAACACCATTGTTGAAGTAAGGAGATGCTTTCTATTTTTTCCAATGGCTTCCCAAAGCAGCGGATTGGAATAGCAGATCATTCCAAAAAGGAAGAATAAAAAATAAAAAGTAAAGAAGGCCCAATCATCGATCAATGCGTGCGTTTCTTCGGGAAAATATGGGCGCAGCATTATTTGTGTAATCAGAATTATGGAGGAGGGGATAAAGAGCAGCCCGGCCGGACTTGACAGCAAAGCTTTCACTTTCTTCTTAAAAGTCGTTGATGAGGGTGATCGGAGGAACTTCAGCAACGGAATGGCCATCAACGAATACACCAATAAGTACATGATGAACCAAAGGTGGTGCCAGCTGAAACTGCCTTCGGGATAGGGCGTGAATTCAAAAACGGTCTTATAGAAGTCCCAGTAACTGTTATACTCATTTATGTGTTCGTAGTAAATCTGCGGGGGTACTACGACGAACATTCCAAATACAAGCGGAATGAAAAGCCGCGAAACTCTTTCGCGGGCAAACTGGGATGTGGTTCGTTTCCCCAGTGCCATGTAGGTCCCTGCACCGGAAATAAAGAGCAGCAAAGGCATTCGCCAGAAATGGAGCCAGACCATCCAAAACCGGAAGCTTCCGCTCGTTTCATTGTTTTTGATATGCCAATCCCACGGGTTAAACAGCATTCCAGTATGGTAAAACAAGAGGATAAGAATGGCGATGAATCGCAGCCAGTCCAGATCGTGACGCCTGCCTGATTTCATTTCGGTGGCGATGGTTTCCGGAATCGATAATTTTGTGTTCATTTTTTCAGATTTTGAAGATCCAAAAAACGTGCGCCCTAGACCTTAAAAACGACTGAAATTATAGATTTGGCGTTCGAGATTATAAAGTTGTGTTGATGTGTTGGCGTTCGACGTGTTGAAGTTACGCAACGAACTTCAGTCGGCGTGCTTTTTTAAAGTGCTGGGTGGGGATAATGGCCAACTTCAACACACCAGCACACCAACACCTGAATCATAGATTTGGCGGTTCGAGATTATGAAATTGTATTGAAGTGTTGACGTTCGACGTTTTGAAGTTGCGCAACGAAGTTTTAGTCAGCGTCCTTTTTTAAAGTGCTGTGTGTGGGGATCCTGGCGAACTTCAACACACCAGCACATCAACACACCAACACTAACTTGTCCTAAATTTGGAGGGCGTCATCCCCGTGAGCTTTTTGAACATCGTATTAAACGACGACTTCGAATTGTATCCAACCTGCTCTGCGATTTCCTCAACTTTTATGTTGGGTTGGTCTTTCAAGAGTTTCTTGGCTTCGTTTACGCGGTGTTCGGCCACCATTTCGAAGAAATTTTTGCCGAGGCCTTCGTTAATGGCTTGAGATAGAATATGAACAGTAGTTCCAAGTATTTGTGCCAGCTCGGGCAATGAGAAATCTGATCTAAGGAAAGGTTTCTTGTCGGTCATGATCTTATTCAATTTTTCCAACAATAGTTGTTGGTCTTCGGAGTTCAGTGGGGAGTTCTTGTATTTTACCGATTCACCCAGTGCTGGTTGTTGGAAAAAACCCGACTGTTTAATTATTCTAAAGCTTGTCAGGTAGATGGTGACGGTGATATATGCAGCAAACAAATGGTCGCCGGTGTCATGGTCGTGAAAAAGCTTTACTATAAGGATTCCTAAACCAGCGGTAGCAATTAGTAAGACTTCCCATCGAAGAAACTTTAGCGACGAATTTGAAGGATTCCAAAAGGATTCCTTTTGCCTTTTAAAGGCTCTAAAAATCTCCATAAGGCCCAGTCCGGTATAGAAAAAAAAACTGATCAAAGTAAATTCAGTAACATGGTCTGTCACCCAAAACAACCGGGGGTCGTAACTGTAATCGAAAGGTCTGCGCGGCCAGTCCGGATGATACGACCCAACCCATGCGTTATATTTTGCATCCTCCGGCAAAACGAGAAAGGGTAGCTCCAGAAAAAAATGAATGATGGGAATTGCGAGGTGTAAATAATGTTTCCAATTCAGCTTTCCTTTTGTAACACTTAAGACCAACAGGTAGAAAGTTGGGCCGATAGCCAGGCCGAACGGTTCCGAAAAATCAACGAGGTACAAACAATGGATAATGTAGCCTGAATACATCAAGAAAATTTCTGTAATACAAGCCACGATGCTGAGCAGCATCAGTCCATGAAAAAAATTTGTTTTAGATTTTCTTTTGTTGTTAAATAAAAAGAAGATCAGAAGAAAAAAACCTTGTACAACTCCCAGAAAGATAAAGACAGCAAACAGATCGATTCGGTACTCCATTCCTTATTACTGAGGTTTGAGGTTTGATGTGCGTGTAGCCTTAAAGTTAGTTTTGTTACTTTTCCGAACAGTTTTTATCCGCGGGTCGCCTGGGCACGACTAGATTCCGCTACAAATTGCGGGATTGAAAAATAGAATGTTGTTCCCTTGCCCTCCTCGGTTTCAAACCAAATATTTCCTCCATTCTTCTCAATGAATTCTTTGCATAACAATAATCCAAGGCCGGTTCCCTTTTCTTGTTTGGTACCTTGCGTAGCGACGCTGGAAATTGTAAAGAGCTTGCTTCTGTTTTTCTCAGGAATTCCAATCCCACTGTCAGCCACGGATACGATAATGTGGTCGTCTACACGATATCCGCTTATCGAAATTGTTCCATGGGGTCTTGTGAACTTGATGGCGTTGGTTAGCAGGTTTCTGAAGACGGAACGGATCATGTTCAGGTCGGCGTATCCCTCCAGTTTGCCCTGGATATGATTTTTGATAATGATATCCTTTTGCGCGCCACCAGGTTCCAACAATCTTACAGATTCGTCTGCAAGTTTTGACACATCCAGACGATCCGGTTCATAAGTTTCTCCCCGCATCTGCAGTTTCGCCCACTGAAGCAGGTTATCAATAAATTCAGTTGTATGGGTTAGTCGCGCTTCCAGATCTTCCGAGACTTTTTGAAACTCTTCAGCAGACAACGATCCAGTTTTAACCAGGTTTAATGCTAGGTGAAGAGATCCCAGAGGGCCGCGGATATCATGTGAGACGACGGAAAGCAGTTTGTCTTTAACATGATTTACTTCCTCCAGTTCAAGATTTTGTTGTTGGATTTCGATGGTTCGCATCTTTACCTCCTCTTCAAGCATTACCCGTTGATTATGTTCGCGATCGAGTTCGGCTTCTTTTGCTTTTTGATTTTCCTTTTCCAGGGTTCGCCATCGATCTCCCAAAGCAAAGGAGATAAATAACATTTGCAGAATACACCCGGCCATGAGCCCCATATAGTTTGTACTTAGGTACCCGGGCATGAAACCCACGCTACTGATGGTAAATATGCCCGCGGCGACCAGGACTGTAAACCATGCTACCAGATAATACCTTGCGGGTTTATATTTTTTGTGCAGACAATATCCCGCGCTAATCAGCGCAAGCAAGCAATGCAGGAATATCAAATAATTGTGATATTGATAAGAGATTTGTCGAAAGAATATCGCCATCAGCAACCCTACGGCTACATCCAGAAGCATGTTGCCGACAAGAAGATTGTCGAGCAGTTTGCTGAATTGTCTCACATTGAGGAAGGCTCTTGTGAGCAGCGTGGAGCAAACCACGAAGATTGGACCTGTTATTAATGCCAGCACATCGTTAAAAGCCGGATAGTTCGGGTACAGGTACAGAAAGGAATAACCCTGGAAGAATGAAACAACATTCACCATGGTTAAAAGTGTTAGCACATAGTAGAACGTGATTTTGTCGCGTACAGAAAAGAACAAAAACAATTGATACAGGATCATCAGAACCATGGCACCGTAGAAAAGTCCATTGAGAAGCTGTACTTTATATTGCGTTTTCAGGAAACCCTCCCGGTGCCAAAAAGTAATTGGGACCTGCACGGACGAAATACTTTTTACGCGGACGTAAACGTCCTGTGTTTGACCCCTCTCAATATCGAATGAAAAAACCGGATGACGATGCTGCAGATCGCGTTCGCCGATGGGGTAGTGGTCTCCTGCAGTTTTATGTATATAAGATCCATCCCTACCGATAAAATAAACATCAATTTGGTCAAGAGGTGAGTATGCAACTTCCAGTAGCCATTGCGTCGAAGCAGATGTATTAGTGATATCGAGCTTAAACCAATGGGGCGAGCGATCGAAACCTATATTTGGAGAATATTCTGACGGATAGGGAGGAAATTTCATTTCTTTCGCGGAGTCAAATGAAAGCGAACCCGTAGAGTCGCGCAAGTAACCAAGTTGCCCGTTAACAACTATCTTCCCCATATCCGACAATTGCAACGTTTGCGAAAAAGCAGATAGACAGGCCGTTAAAAAAATGATGAACAGGAATAATCTCCTATACATTAGTATTTTGATCAAGAACGTTTGGATGATGCAAATTCTTTTGCAAAGTAGGTCAATATGATATCTGCACCTGCGCGTTTAATACTGAGCAAAATTTCATTCATCACACGTCCACCATCCAACCAGCCTTTTTGCGCTGCAGCTTTCACCATGGAGTACTCACCGCTAACATTATACGCTGCGATGGGTAGAGAGCAATTGTCCTTCAGCAATCTGATCACATCCAGATATGCCAAAGCAGGTTTTACCATTAAAAAATCGGCACCTTCATCAATGTCGAGCTGTGCTTCGATCAGGGCTTCCTGCCTGTTTGCAGGATTCATTTGATATGTTTTCTTATCCCCAAATTTCGGGGCTGAATCCAAGGCTTCGCGGAATGGGTTGTAAAAAGCACTGCTATACTTCGCGGTATAACTCATTATAGAGACATCGGTAAACCCGTTTTCATCAAGAAGATTTCGGATATATCCGACACGGCCATCCATCATGTCAGAAGGTCCAATGATGTCAATTCCGGTTTCGGCCTGGGCCAGTGCCATCTTTCCCAGGATCTCCAATGTCTCATCATTCAGAATCTTGCCATCCTTCACCAAGCCATCATGTCCATCAGAACTATATGGATCCATTGCTACATCGGTCATGATACACGCTTCGGGGAACTGCCTTTTTATTTCCTTAAGCGCCTTAAGGTAGAAGAAGTCAGCATCATAGCTTTTTGTAGCGGTTTGATCCTTAAACTTATCCTCAACAGCGGGAAATATATCGAACGCGTTCACACCAACCTTCATACATGCCTCGATCTCTTTTAGCATCAAGTCTGTGGACAGCCTGTAAATCCCGGGCATTGAACCAATGTCAACCTTTTGATTTCTGCCATCTACCAGAAAAAGGGGAAATATCAGATTACTGGCTGTTATCGTTGTTTCCTCCAGCATCGCCCTGATGGCCGCACTTTTTCTGTTTCGCCTCGGTCGCCTGACATTATATTTCCGCTGATCCATCATTCTGAGTTAAAAGTCGAAAGTTAATGTATCCGCCAGAGTAAAAAAACCAGTAATCAGGTGATCAGTTGGTGATCAGTGATCGGTCGGCTCGAAGTCATTATCGCACGCCACGACGGTTATACCTGTTACTTATTTCCAATACCCGGGTACAGAAGTGCTTTATTTAATGTACGCTCGAGGGTGTCAGAACCGATTACCTGTTCACTGCTTACCGATCACCGTTTCATCCGTATCTATCAATAATACTTTGACTGATCACCTTATAAAGTTCAGCAGCCGGTGGGTTGTCGTGCAGAAATTCCAGATGTTTATCAAGGACCTCAAGGTCTCCACGCCGTGCCGGTCCTGTTTGCGCATTCTCAGGACCTATGCTTAAACTTTTGTTGATCATCTCAGCTATGAGCGGTTTCAGCCAATCGTACACCAAACTGTTTTCTTTCATTATATCCTGCGCTACAAGCAACATATGATTCGTAAAATTTGACGCAAAAATTGCTGCTACGTGTAGCGCTTTTCGCTCGTAGGAATCAATTTGAATAACCGTGCTGGTCAACGCACTCGCCATTGCCTGCAGCAGTTTTTCTGTTGTAGCATTTGCACCCTCGATGAATACAGGGATATCTCCGAACTCTATCGTTTTGTCTTTGCTAAATGTTTGTAACGGGTAAAATACTCCAAGGTTTTGCGTGGCTGCATAGCCCAGAACCATCAACGGTTGGCTACCCGAAGTATGAATCAGGAAGGCATCATCCGGTAATATTATTTCCTGCACAACGTCCTCGAGTACATCATCGGATATTGCAATGATGAATATGCGCGACGAGCTTGTAGAAAAATCGAGGGAGGCCTTGACCTCAGCTTCATAAAGTCGTTCTACGAGTGCAGCTGCATGTAACGGGTTTCTGCTGTACACTTCTTTTACAGGAAAATCAGTATTGTCCAGGGCTGGTGCAAGATGCCAGGCTAAGTTACCAGATCCGATAATAGAAACTTCCGTGTTTTTGCCCATAGCTGCTGTTGTATGTATAAGTCAT
>CAMLER010000263.1 GCA_946478915.1 uncultured Chryseolinea sp. | reverse complement strand
TATTATAAAACAATAAAAAGTTCTATATACTCAAAGAATTTACAAAAAAAAATATACTGTCACTGATATCTACTACGAGCCCGGTTATCACATTGCTAAACTCATCGCGAACGATTCGGTCATCAGAGCAGTGGATGTAAGTATTCCAACCGACGGCTGGTTTTTCTATGCCATTGACAATCAAGCCAATTATACACCCGAATATATTAAGTCGGGCAATTTCATTAAGAATGGAAGCCTCGGCATCACTGTAGAACAATTACTTGAGAATGGTATCGATGTTAACAAAGACAAGCGATATCATAGCGTTTACTTCCCCAGTCATATGGATGTACCTGGTGACAATTTCAATTTTAAAACGAGGGTAAGAATGCAGGATGTAAGAGGTAGCGGTTGCCCATACATTGAAATCGAGCTTTATTGCCAGAGATATTTTATGATTATGAGAAGCACAACAAAGGGATGTGCACACGGAGCTCTGATACAATTTGGGGAACAGGTAATGCGGGGAACTGATACTGATTTGCTGCCGATTTCATTTGATGTTCACGACTGGACTGATATAGAGATAACGGTGAAGAATAAAGTGGCAACTGTCAAAGTAAATGATAAGGAGGTATTTTCAACGCGATTTGCTGCAGATACCAAGTACCTCGCTGGTCTTGGATTTATTTCCAACGGATTATGTGAAGTTGACAAAACAGAGTTAATCGGGCTGGATGGAAAAGTTGTGTACAAAAATGATTTTTAACCTAGGAAGGAGATTCATTTTTGCATTTCATTTGTTTCGACTGTGCCATAGATAAAAGAAATAACTGATTCAAACGTGTTTGTGCCGAATTAAGGTAATCTAATTTATCAATTTTTTGATGCTCTGCATACAATTGGGTGAGGCAGAACAAATCCATCTTTGGCGACAACAATCATTTTGGGATGTCCAAAAATTTTTTGGACGTCGTGCACCGCCTATCCTGTCAATGTCTTGATCCCATAACCCAGTTATTCATTCCTTAGCGAATTCACTGGATTTGTATGCGCAGCCCTCAACGCCTGTGTGCTCACGATCAACAGCGCAAATATCAATGCAATTGCGCCAGTGGCGGGAAAGATCCACCAGGCAATCTCTGTGCGGATACTGTAACGTTGTAGGTAATTGTTCATTGCCCACCACGACAAAGGCGACCAGATAACAAATGCGATAATCACCAGCAGAGAGAAATCTTTTGAGATCAAATTCACGATACTCGAAACAGATGCTCCAAGTACTTTACGGATACCTATCTCTTTCGTCCGTTGCTCGGCGGTAAAGGCGGCAAGTCCAAATAGTCCGAGTCCAGTGATAACAATCGCAAGAATTGCAAACAAGCTGGCAAGACTACTTGTCAGGTTAATGGTTGTGAATTTTTTCTGGAACTCTACATCGACGAACGTGTACTCGAACGGATAGGCGGGACCATACTTTTTAAACACATCTTCAATTGTCTTTAGCGAAGCCTGCAGGTCGTTTGTTTTCTTCAGTCGGATTGTGATAGAACCACCCCAGTTATCAAGAACGGCGAATAAGGGTTTAACTTCTTCGTAAGGGGAGCCCATAAGTACGTCGTCGTAAACACCGATGAGCTTGCGTTTCTTTCCCCAAAGATCCAACTCTGTTCCGATCGGATCTTTCAGTCCCATCAGCTTCAGCGCTGCTTTATTGATGACAATCGCAGAACTATCGGACTTGAACTCCTCTGAAAAGTCCCGCCCTTCGATCACCTTCACACCCATAGTCTTGGCCCAGTCGTAGTCGGTTACAATCGTAGTGAATATCACTTTCAACTCTTCGGGTTTCCCCGGCCAGCCGACAAAATTGTTGGAGTTGATATCGGTGATTGCGCTGTTAGCGCGTACCAGCGATTCAACTACACCGGATGACAACAATTCAAGTTTCAAAGGTTGAATGTTGTCCTCGTAAGCTTTGTTTAGGGGAACGGTAATGAGGTTCTCCTGCGAATACCCAATATCGCGACCCTTAGCAAGTTGAATCTGGTTGTAGATCACAAACATCGATATGATCAAAAAAATGGAGAAGCCGAATTGTAATGTGACAAGTATTTTTCTTGGTAGACTTGCACTTTTACCGACCGTAGGTTTGCCTTTCAGGACTTTCACCGGTTGAAAACCGGATAGATAGAATGCTGGATAACTTCCGGCAATAAACCCGGTGAGAAAGATTGATCCCAAGGAGAAGATCCAAAATTCTTTGCTGGCGTAATCGATAAATAATTTTTTGTCGACAAGCGTGTTATAGTATGGTAGCAAAAGTTGCGCGGCCAGAATGGCAATGGCAAAAGAAATAAATGCAATTATCATCGACTCACCGATGAACTGGAAGATGAGTTCCAATCGTCGCGAGCCAACACTCTTCCTGATGCCCACTTCGCGCGCTCTTCGTTCGCTTCTCGCCGTGGCAAGGTTCATGAAGTTGATGCAGGCGATGACAATGATGAATACAGCGATGATCGTAAAGAGTTGCACGTAGTCGCTCATGCCTCCCCGCTCCACACCGTCTTCGAAATTGGAATATAATCGCCACTTAAGAAGTGGATAAAGAAACATTTCGTGTTTAATTTCTTTGTCTTCGCCATGCTTGGCAAGCATATCGCTTATACTGTTTTCAACGGAAGCTTCGTTCTTTGCATCGTTAAGTTCTACAAAGATCTGGAAGGAGTAGTTGCCCCAGTTGGTTGAATTGCGCTTAACCCAGTCGTTGGTGTTGTACCAATGTTTATAGGGCAAAAGAAAATCGAATTGGAAAGACGAGTTGGCGGGTATGTCTCTCAGTATGCCGGCAACCTTTAGGTCGTGCTGATCGTCGACGCGGATGATCTTTCCCATAGGATCTTCATCTCCGAACAGCGCTTTTGCAGTAGATTCCGTGATAACGATGTTGCTTGCATCGTCGAGAACTTGTTCGGCGTTACCTGCGATGAGTGGGAACTGGAACATTTCAAGAAATTCCTCACCCACATTGAATCCTCTTTTGTTCATCCTTTTTTCCTCTGAAGAGGCGAGGAGGTGATCGCCACCCCAATCCGTCACAGCGCACCGTACGATGTTGGCATCTGCAGGCTTCATAGCTTCATGCGTCGGCAATGGCAGGGAGGTCCAGGAATTAATCCGCCCGTCGAAGTGTGCATTCACCCAAACCTGGTAAAGCCGGTCTGCTTTGGGATGAAACTTATCGAAAGAGGTCTCGTCCGCTACCCAAAGGAGAATAAGGATGGAGCAGGTGATACCAATCGCGAGGCCGGTAATATTAATGAAGGAGTAGAAACCATTCTTGCGCAGGTTTCTGAGTGTGACGATCAGGTAGTTTCTGAGCATAGCAGGGACTGTTGGATTAATAGGATACTCGCTTTAAAGGAAAGGTTACACGGATCAACCGATATTTGTCAGAAGACTCGTTGGTGGCGGGAAAGGTTGCGTATCCCCCTCAGCATTTTCTATCTCATGGTATCCTTCATAATTTCGCCACCCCGCGAGCGCTGCAAAAAGTACGGTCAACAGCGCTCGACCTTAGGATGACGGTCCCTTATTCCCTATTCCTACTGCCACAATCCCAACTTCATTTCCCTACTCCACCTGAAACTGCGTATACTGCTCAGCCTTTTCTCTATTTGCTAAACCCGTTTTCTCCATCATCCGATCCACAAGTTGATACACCACCGGTACCACAACAAGGGTAAGGAATGTAGAACTGACCAGACCACCGATGATCGCCCAGGCTAGACCATTTTTCCACGCTGCTCCGGCGCCGGTTGCTAACGCTACGGGTAACATACCTACCACCATTGCGATGGTTGTCATTAATATCGGGCGGATACGTTCCTTTGTGGCTTCAAGCAATGCATCATTGGTTGACATTCCCTTTTGCTTAAGGTTGTTTGTAAAGTCCACTACCAGAATTGCGTTCTTCGCAACCAGACCAATCAGCATGATGATCCCGAGGATCGTAAAAATACTTAATGTGTTTGCCGATAACGCCAGGGCTACCAGTGCGCCAATGATTGCCAGCGGGATGGAGAACAACACCACAAAAGGATAAACGAAATTGTCGTACAGCGCGACCATGATCAGGTACACCAGCAGGATGGAGGTAAGGAATGCAAATCCAAGCTGTGCAAAAGATTCTTCCTGGTTTTGCTGATTTCCACCGAACACCACTGCAACTCCGGATGGCTTATCCATTCCCTCGATAATTCCTTTGATCTCTTCTGATACGGCACCAGACGACCGTCCAAGCAGTTGTGAGTTTAGATTCACAGAGGTAATGCGATTATAACGTTCAAGTCTCGACGGACCTGAACTTTCCCTGACATCAGCAAACTGCTCGAGGCGAACGGGCTGACCAAATTTACTCATGAACGTAAGAGCCCGGATATCGTCGACACTTCTCCGATCATATTCATCAAAGCGGATGTTGATGTCGTATTCATTTTCACCCTGACGGAATTTCGCATCGGAATTTCCGTTGAAGGCGAATTGCATCGTTGCGCCCACGCTCTGAAGATCCAAACCAAGTTCAGCCATCTTTCTTCGGTCAGTGGTTACCACTACCTCAGGGTTTCCACTTTCCACCGACAATTTTACTTCCTGCGTACCCTCCACTTCCTTCACACGTGCCATCAGTCTGTCGGCAAATTGCATCACCGTGTCATAAGTAGGACCAGTTATGATCAGTTGAATCGGTGCCTGATTGGCTGTACCCAAAATAGAAATCGGAGTTGCCTTTACTTTTACTCCCGGAAACTTTTGAAGAATTTCGTTTTTCAAAAGTACGCCGTAAATATCTGAGCTTTCGTTGCGCTGATCGACGGGAACAAGTTTCACATTGATCTCCGATTTGTATGCGGTTCCCTGAGCAGTGCCCATCCCACTTTCACTTGTTTGACCGATGGATGTAAACAGCGATATGACTTCCGGTTTTGCAGCAACATACTCTTCGATTTGTTTTGTCATCACATTGTTCTGATCAACCGAAGTCTTTTTAGGATACTCAAGCACCAGGATGAACTCGCTTCTGTCACCTTGCGCGACGAACTCTGATCCGATAAAACCTGCGGCAACCAGTGCAATCGATCCTATGAACATCGCTATCGCGGAAACCATCGTGACAGCGCGGTGAGCCAATGCCCAGCGCAGAATATTTTGAATCCAGGCAGTGAAATTGTCTAAACCTTTTTCAAACCCCAGAATGATTTTACCCAGGAAATTTTTAGATGAAATATGTTCAAGCTTTCCGAACCTGGAATACAAAAAGGGCACCATGGTGAATGATACCAGCAATGATAGTAACGTTGCAATCACTACGACAATGGAAAATTGCTTCATGATATTCGAAATCAAGCCAGTTGTCAGCGCAATAGGAAGGAACACCACGACAATAACCATGGTGATGGAAACGACGGTAAAGCCGATCTCTTTGGCGCCATCATATGCAGCCTGCACTTTGCTTTTACCCATCTCCATGTGACGATAGATGTTTTCAATAACCACGATGGCATCGTCGACGAGAATACCCACTACAAGTGACAAACCGAGCAAGGTCATTAGATTCAATGTAAATCCGAACATGCTCATTCCGATAAACGTTGCGATCAATGATAACGGAATGGCTACCATCACAATCAGAGCGTTGCGTACGGAATGAAGGAACAATAACATGATGACGGCAACAAGCACCACCGCGAGGATCAAGTCGTGTATAACTGCGTCAGCAGATTCAAGCGTGTATTCTGAAGAGTCCTGCGCAGTGGTAAACTTTAAATTCTCACCTGCATATATATTTTCTAATTGGGCAAGCTCGTTCTTTACGAGTTCACTCACAGAAACAGCATTGGCATCTGATTGCTTCTGAATAGAAATACCAATGGAGTTTTGGAGATTGATACGATTGATGAGTTCAATCTCCTTCTTTGTATCCTGAACCTCTGCAACGTCGGATAGTTTTACAGGACCGCCAGTTTGATTGTAGGCGACGACGAGATTGCGCAAGTCGTCAAGGTTTGTATACTTACCTGCAAGCCGAATGAGTACTTGTTCTTCCTGAGTTCTTATTTTTCCCGTTGGAAAATCAAGGTTCGATGTTTCGATCAAATTGACCAGCTGTGGTAAAGATAGCTTGTAGGTGTGGAGTTTGTCGTTATTAACGTTCACGCGAATTTCGCGTTCCTCACCGCCGATAAGATTGGTTTGTGCCACACCCGGTATCTTCGAAAGATTGGGCTGAATTCTCAACTTTACAAGGTCATACAAATCAGTTGCATTCATATCTGCGGAAACACCCAACCGGATGATAGGCAGATCATCGATGGAAAATTTTCCAAGCGAAGGACTTTTCACATCTTCTGGCAGCTCCCCTAAAATCGCGTTCACTTTGCGTTGTGCATCCTGCAGAGCAAGATCGACATCTGCCTCTGTTCTTAGTTGGACAACTACCACCGCCAAACCTTCGTAGGAAGTTGCCGTAATCCGGTCAACGTTTTCCATAGAAGACACGGCGTCTTCCAGTTCTTTGGTCACCGTGTTCTCTACCTCATTTGGAGAAGCGCCCGGATAAACGGCTGTTACCGTAACAATCGGCGCACTGAACTTCGGTAACAGTTCGTAGCTAAGATTCCTGTAGCTCGTTATTCCGAGAAAGGTGAGCGTGATAAACAGCACCAGAATAATGGAGGGGCGTTTTATGGATACTTCTGTAATTTTCATAGTCTTTCAGGATGTTAATCCTTTTAATTGGTTAGTACGGTAACTTTGGCTCCGTCGGTAAGATTTATCTGACCGTTGGTTACAACCCTGTCGCCACGGGATAGTCCTTCAACAACTTCAATTGTATTTGCATACTGTGATCCTGCCACAATATTTGTGAGTTTCACAGAATCACTTATTACAACATATACCTGAGCGTTGTTTATGCTTCCATTAAGAGCAGAACGAGGAATAATAAGTGCCGGCCGTCCGGAGGGAATTTCGAAGCTGGCCCGACCA
>CAMLER010000262.1 GCA_946478915.1 uncultured Chryseolinea sp. | reverse complement strand
GCATCGGCTTCGCGATCTCGATCGCCACCGCTAAACCGATCGCCGATCAGCTGGCGGCAACCGAAAAAAAAATACAGGAGCAGATCTTCTTTTTGAGGAAAATATTTAAAAAGCGTGACCTTTGAAATTTTCACTTTCGCGCACAAGTCATCAATGTAAAGATCATCAAAGGATTTCTTCCCGATTAATTTCAGCATCTGATCCAATATCTGCACCTTGAGTCGCGCAGCCTTTTCTTTTCGAAGGCTCATGAGGGAAAAAAGTTGAGGGGGAATTAATACTTTTACACGGATTACGAAGGCTGCAATTTAAGCAATCAACTGATGAGGCTGTATATTTTTTGTTTGATGGTAGTTTTATCCGGGTGCGTTCAACGGACGCCACAAAAACTGCTTCCTGGATTGATTGCCGATTCTGCTATGGTTGTATCAGCGCATCCCCTCGCCTCTCATGCAGGTGTAATGGTAATGCGGAAAGGCGGCAACGCTGTCGACGCAGCTATCGCCACTCAATTTGTTCTCGCAGTTGTGTATCCGTCCGCGGGAAACATTGGCGGAGGGGGCTTTATGGTATTGCGGCAAGCTGATGGCACAACGAACACGCTGGACTACCGTGAACGCGCACCATCCGCTGCATCGACTACAATGTATTTAAACGAAAATGGAGATGTCGTTCCAGGTATTAGTGAACGCGGTCACCTGGCCAGCGGAGTACCTGGGACGGTTGCTGGACTCGTGGAGGCACATCAAAAATATGGGACCTCGCCATGGAGGGATCTTGTTCAGCCCGCAATCGATCTTGCTTTAAATGGATTCTTATTAACACATAATGAAGCAGAAAATCTTAACGATATACAGGATGATCTCAAAGCATTCAATTCTGTTACTCCGGAATTTTTAATACGTGATGAATGGGTAGCAGGTGATACCATTCGATACACGGATTTGGGGCATACTCTGGAACGGATCCGTGACAACGGGATGGCTGGATTTTACGAAGGTAAGACCGCCGATGACATCGTTGCCGAAATGAAACGTGGAGCCGGACTAATTAGTTACGACGACCTTAAGTCCTACCGTGCCATATGGCGAAAGCCGCTGACTTTTGACTACAGGGGATACAACGTGATATCTATGGGCCCGCCTTCCAGCGGTGGAGTTGCCCTGGCTCAATTATTAAAATCTGTTGAACCATTTCCCCTGAGCGACTGGGGACATAACACGCCGAAGACAGTCCATCTGATGGTGGAAGCGGAACGTCGGGCATACGCTGACCGCTCGGTCTATCTTGGCGATCCGGACTTTTTTCGCGTACCAGTAGATAATCTTATTTCCACGCAGTACGTATCTGAGCGGATGAAGGATTTTAAACCTGGGAAAGCGACTCCGAGCCGCTCAATTCGTGCAGGCACAATTGTTTACCCCGAGTCTTCAGAGACAACACATTTATCCGTTGTGGACCGATACGGCAATGCTGTGGCGGTAACGACCACGTTAAACGATGGCTTTGGATCGCGCGTAGTGGTAGCGGGTTCCGGTTTTTTTCTGAACGATGAAATGGACGACTTCAGCATCAAACCAGGTGTACCCAATATGTATGGCGCAATTGGCGGGGAAGCAAATAAAATTGAACCTGGTAAACGAATGCTGAGTTCAATGACGCCGACAATCGTGGAAAAGGGTGGTAAACTTTTTATGGTTGTTGGAACACCAGGAGGAACGACGATTATTACATCCGTTTTTCAAACGATAATGAACGTTGTGGATCACAAAATGACGATGCAGGAAGCAGTCAGCGCGAAAAGAATACATAGCCAGTGGCTGCCAGATACAGTAGAGGTTGAAATCGGAGCGTTTTTGAAGAAGGACAGTGTCTCGCTAATTGAGATGGGGCATTCGATGAAACGCCGCCGTGGTATTGGACGTGTTGATGCCATTCGTGTGACAACCGAGGGTAAGCTTGAGGGCGGAGCAGATCCCCGCGGCGACGATACTGCCGATGGTTATTGATACAGTATCGGGTCAACTTCTGATTTTTCCAATGGTGGTATAGAATATATGATTACCTGCTTTACTGTCCTCACTTTTGAGGCCGATCGTGGTACGATCATTTTAAACATATCCACAGTGCTGCAGGCAAAAAAGTACAGCGCGAATCCCGCGCTGATTATACCGACCAAAATGAACAATAGTCTTCGCATCTGATTGTTACTTTAGTTTTTGTCATTGTGTTAAGGTACGTATGACTTATGAACAAAATTTAGAATCACCCCTGATACAATGTTATTGCCCCTACAAAGCATCCAAAAAATGTCAAATGCAGTTGGGTTGCTTGTATTAGAATTTGGTCGATACGAGAGCGTCGTTGAGCTTGAAAATTATAACGCCAGGAAAAAGTTTACGTAATTTGAATTTGATAATCACGTTTTCCCTTGCTGAAGCGCAAATTAGACTGGCTTTTTCGAAATCGCATCCTGCAGCACATCCTGTTCTGGGTGGCTCACATCGTGTTCTACGCGTGGCTGTACGGATCATTTGAAGACAAGTATGATCAATTCTTTTTCGAAGAACTGATCTACCTGCCAGGCAAGATGGCATTTACATATTTCGTCCTTTATTTTCTTCTCCCCAAATTCCTTCTTCCGGGCAAGTACGCTGAGTTTTTTTCCTGGCTGCTAGTATCCTCCTTTGGAATCGGGATAATACAACGGTACATCGCTTTTAATATCGACTATCCGCTGTACTATCCTCAGGCGCTTGCTGACCCGTTCTTTTATTTCCCAAAGATTGTCAAGATGATCGTCGCCATCTATCCGGTAACTTTTGTGGCGGTAGCGATTAAGTTGTTAAAATATTGGTATGCAAACCAGCAGGCGCAACAAGTGCTAACGCAGGAAAAGCTTCAAGCGGAATTAAAATTTCTGAAGACTCAGATCCATCCCCATTTTCTTTTTAACACCTTGAACAATCTTTATGCTTTGACTTTAAAAAAGTCGGAACGTGCACCCGAAATGGTCCTCAAATTGTCGGAACTCATCAATTATATGCTATATGAATGCACGAGCGAGGAGGTGTCGCTTGAAAAGGAAATAAAGTTCATAAAAAACTATGGGGATATTGAAAAGATCCGTTACGGCGATAAGGTCGATATAGATATTCGCGTGACCGGAAACCTTAAAGACAGGAAGATTGCACCACTTGTGTTGTTGCCTTTCGTTGAAAATTGTTTTAAGCATGGAGCCAGCGAAGAACTACAGCAGTCATGGGTAAAGGTTTCGATTGATGCGCAGCCTCATGGCATCCTGGCAAAGGTTGAAAACAATAAGGCCGTCCTGAATGGTGTAAACAAAAAAGAAGGGATAGGAATAGCCAATGTAAGGCGTCGTCTTGACCTGATTTATCCCGACCATCACGAACTGAAAATTATTAATGGGCAAGAAACCTTTTTGGTAATTCTGACAATTCAAAATCGAAACGGAAGTGATGTATGAGCATAAAATGTATTATAGTTGATGATGAACCGCTCGCTATTGAGATTCTCGAATCTTATGTTGCAAAAGTTGAACAGTTGCAGCTCTTGAGCACCTTTCGAAACGCGGTCTCAGCTTTTACTTTTCTTCAACAGCATTCGGTGGATCTTATCTTTCTTGATATTCAAATGCCCAAGCTGTCGGGCATTGATTTTCTTAAGACCCTTAAGAATCCACCCAAAGTAATTTTCACTACAGCATTCAGAGATTATGCGCTGCAAGGCTTCGAGTTGGAAATTGTTGATTACCTTTTGAAACCCATTCCCTTTGATCGTTTTTTAAAGGCCGTTGCCAAGGTGCTTCATCAGCCCGCCACTCCCGCAAATGCTTCCAAGCCGGATGTGGTGTCTGACAACTATGTCTATTTCAAGGTTGATAAGAAAATGATCAAAACAAAAATGGCGGATGTTCTTTATATCGAAAGCATTAAGGATTATGTAAAAGTCAAGACAGGAGAAAGGGAAATTGTCACACAGCAAAAGATCAGTTATCTGGAAGAAAGTTTACCGCGCGAGCAATTCTTGCGTATACACCGGTCCTTTATTGTTAATCTTGAAAAGATCGATGCGTATTCGGCAACCGATGTTGAAATCGGAAAACACAGCATTCCGATCGGCAGGAATTATAAGAATGATGTGATGAAGATACTGGCGAGGAATATTTTTTGAGGTTAGGGGAACTGATTACAAATAAAGAATATCGAATAACGAATAACGAATAACGAATAACGAATAACGAATAACGAATAACGAATTTAGAGCATCAGCTGAACCAGGTAAATGAATCCAGCCAATATCGAAACCGTAAGGTAAAAAATAAACTCAGCTTTGATCAACTGAAAAAAACCGTTAAAAAATCTGTTCATTGCCTTCCCTTTTCAGTTAAGGAACGCAAAATCTTTGCCAACGTTACATCAATCATTATGCTGAGAGGACGTTTCAACATCCTTTCTTTTAAAGCTGTAATACAGGTAAAAAAGCGCGGGCAGAATAAAAACGCTCCCAATGAGCAAGGCCCAGCCCAACGCCTCTATAGTTTCTTCAGGGGCTCTATTATCCAGCAATGAAAGCGTCTCACCTTGGGCCATTATTACAAAATTTGGAAAATGTGCATAGCTAATGGCCAATAGGATCATTGTCACCTGGAAGCCCGCCAAAATCCGCGGGATCATCACCTGCTTGCTATTGATCCATCGCCACAACGAAACCAATGAGACGGTTGCTGAAACCACCGCTGCAAGTCCAACAAAATCACCAAAAACCCATTGAACCAGCGGGATATCATCAATGACGGCAGCAATAAAAACCATGACGCCGCACACTACTGCCAGTATATTCATCAACTTTGCCTTGCGAATAAACCGCCGACGGTCATCTTCATCGTTTGCTTCACCTATCAAATAAATCGAAGCGAGAAAACCACACAGCGCGATCGTAAACAACCCGGTGGCTACTGAAAATGGATTAAGCCAGGAGAATATATAGGTATCTACGTACCTTTTGGTGGTACTGTCGATATGGCCTGACATCGTGCTTCCCGCGATAACTCCAAGAAAAAAAGGGGTGATAAAACTGGACCATACGAAAACATTGTTGTACAGCTCCTGCAAGTCATCGCGCACTGCATCGTAATGTCGGAATACAAAAGCAGTTCCCCTTGCAATGATGCCCATCAGCATTATAACCAGTGGGATGTGTAAATAAATTGACAGCTGGCTGTATATCTCGGGAAAGCCGACAAAAAGGATGACAATTACAATGATCAGCCACATGTGATTCGCCTCCCAGATGGGTCCGATAGCATGGTAAAGTGTCTTGCGCGTGAGTCGAATATTTTTCGAAGAAGTAAACATTTCAATTATACCCGCACCGAAGTCTGCACCGCCCAACAGGAGGTAAAGCAAAATTGCAAGATAAAGGTATGTTATAACCACATAAACCATTACACGCCAGTTATAAGGCCTTCATTTTTATCATATAATACTGGAACCATTTTGATCTGGCGGTATAGGAGAAATACTACTGCAACGCTTAAGAACAAATAAACCAAAGCAAACAAATAGAATGACCATGCGATACCGGGCATTGGTGTCACAGCGTCGGCTGTCCGCATGATACCCTGAATGATCCAGGGTTGCCTTCCCACCTCAGTAACTGTCCATCCTGCCTCAACCGCGAGGAATCCTAACGGTAGGCCTATGACAAACAATCTTGGGAGCCAGGCAGAATAAAACCAGCGTCTTTTTAAAAGGGCAATAAAAAATGTGATGGAAATCACCATCATGATAATGCCGCATCCCACCATAATCTGAAAAGCATAGTGGACAACAGGAACAGGCGGATGTTCTTCTTTTGGTATGGAATCCAAACCCTTTACTTCGGATTGAAAGTTTCCATGTGCCAGAAAACTAAGCATGCCTGGCAACTCAATGGCATAGTTCACCTCCTGCTTTTCCATATCCGGAATTCCGCCGATAATTAATGGAGCATTCTCCTGCGTTTGAAAGTGGGCTTCCATTGCCGCAAGCTTCGCCGGCTGTCGCTTCGCTACATCCTTCGCCGAGAAGTCGCCGCTAATGGGTTGAAGGATAGCCGCGACTGATGCAAAAATCGCTGCAATTTTGAACGCTTTTGAATGAAATAATACGTTCTTCTTTTGTAGTATCATGATGGCGTGAACCCCCGCCACAGCAAACCCAGTGGCAGCGAAAGCCGCTAATGTCATATGTAGCGCCTGGGAGAACCAAGCGTCGTTAAACATCGCTTTAATCGGATCAATGTTTACATATTCGCCGTTAATAACATCAAAACCCGTTGGGCTATTCATCCATGCGTTGGCCGCTACAACGAGTATGCCGGAGGCCAGGCCACTCACACCTACTACGACACCTGTAAACCAATGGAACCATTTGTTGAATCTGTCCCATCCATAAAGGAAAAATCCAAGTGCAATTGCTTCGATAAAAAATGCGGTACCTTCCAATGAAAAGGGCATGCCGAAAATTGGTCCTGCGTGCTTCATAAAAGTTGGCCATAACAGTCCCAACTCAAACGAAAGGACCGTACCGGATACAGCGCCCGTTGCAAAAAATATCGCAACACCCTTGCTCCAAGCTTTCGTTAGATTCTTATAAACCTCATTTTTTGTTCTTATCCATTGATAGTGAGAAACAGCCATAAAGAACGGCATCACCATACCGATACAGGCATAAATGATATGGAAGCCCAGAGAAAGTGCCATCTGTAAACGGGCAGCCAGGAGATCATCCATAACGGTTCATTTCGTTGTTACAAAAGTAGTCATGGAGCGGCAATAAAAATGTGGTTTATCAACAAGAAGTGCCTTATGTTTTCCAAACCCTATTTACAGTACTTAAATGTTTTGTCTACACTCCATACAATTTATTGATGAATTTTACTACAATCGTAAAGCTTTTGCGCGAAGAGTTGAAACCAAGCAGGTATGATTGCCTGTTACTCATACTCTATTTGTGTGTTTGTGTAAATG
>CAMLER010000261.1 GCA_946478915.1 uncultured Chryseolinea sp. | reverse complement strand
CGCAGTCCCTTCCATAATCTGTCGACTTTCGGGTTCCAACAATGGCGACTGCCTTCGGATTTTCAAAATCGATGTTGCCTTTGGTATATAAAAGGGAGGGAGCATCCGCAATTTGTTTCAGGCGCGAGGGATAATGTTTATCGGTGAAGAAAATAAGATTTGCATTCTCTTTTTCTGCTTTTCGTAATTCTTGTTCGGCTGATACAAAATATTTTCCAGTTCCTATTGCTTGCGCGGTAACGTCGCCGATACCAGGTATTTTTAGGAGTCTGCCCTTTGGAGTTTTGAATACACGGTCGGCTGAGCCACAATAACTAATCAATTGTCTGATGATCTGATTTCCAATTCCGGGAATAAAATGAAGCGCTAATAGCGAGAGCCGGGTTTGATCCATGACAACGGTTCCGAAAGTTTTTGAAGCCAGCGAATAAACTGGATCAACAATTACACACAACAATTACAAAACAACTTAACTACAAATACAACAAGGAGACTTGCTTAATGCAGGCGATCGCGCAGTTCCACCAAAAAACCACGCACACGTTTCAGGGAATCTATAAATTCCATCTTGTCACGAACAGCTTGCGTATCATTGCGAAGCATATCCTTTGCTCCCTGGAGTGTAAAACCCTTTTCCTTTACAAGGTGATAGATTGTGCGAACATTATCGATATCTTCCTTTGTGAACTGACGATTTCCCTTACGATTCTTCTTGGGTTTAATCAATTCAAATTCAGATTCCCAAAAACGGATAAGCGATGGAGCAACGCTAAAAATATCAGCTACTTCTCCTATGGAGTAGTAAAGCTTTTCAATTTCTTTTTCCTTGTAAGCCATGTTATTGAGCAAGGTAAGTAATTAAACCTTTTTCGTCAATGTGAATCTGCGATTCAGGAAAATCTTTTTTAGTCAACTCCTGGATCAACTTAATTACCTGATTTTGAGGGTCAATTCTAACTCCAGATTCATAAGTCTGATAAGTCGGTATGATTTTGCCCTGTATAAATTTTCCGTCTCTATCCGTAAATACTTTTATAATGGGCGCCAAACCATTTACACCACTAACACTGATCCCCCGGTAGGTTGCAAAGTTGCCCAAACTATAAGCTATGAATCTGTTATTATAAACCTCGACTGCTCTGGTTACATGCGGTCCATGTCCGAATACAACATCCGCACCGGCGTCTATTAAAGTGTGGGAGAATTTATAAACATCGCCCCGATTTTCTCCATAGTATATCTCGTTTGTGCGAGGAACATTTTGAAATTTGGCGCCTTCAGCTCCGCCGTGAAATGAAACGATCACAACATCACAAAGAGAATCAAGTCGTTGTACAATCTTGACAGCACCATCTATGTCATTGATATCAACGCAGTTGCTGTTGGGGGAGAAAGCGGCGAGTCCATATATAACGCTGTCTTTTATAAAAATGACAGTGGGCTGGCTGAGTTGGCCAGCGTGTAAGATATTTGCCTGCGCTAATGTTTCCATTGTACTGATGCGGCCCGGATCTCCCATATCACCAGCATGGTTATTCGCAAGACTAACCATGTCAAACCCAGCATTAACAAGGTTTTTCACATATCTTACCGGAGTCCGGAATGCATAACAAACTTTTGGGTCTTTGCACTTCTTTGGAACACCCCCATCATCCAGCAGTGTACCTTCAAGGTTTCCAAAAGTCACATCGGCATCCCTTAATACAGAATCAACATTTCTTAATAGATGCTCACCATCATTTGGCGGGAGTTTATCTTCCGGATAATTTGTGCCCAACATAATATCACCAACACCAATGATGGAAAGTGTATCCGAAGGAAACTTCACTGAATCTGCAGTAACAACCGCTGTCGTGTCGATATCGTGAATTGATACGGTATCAACATCAATTACAGCGCTATCTCGGTCCTGCGCATTCACGCGGGCACAAATCAACAAGGCCAGTAAGAGAATTAATGATCGCATAGCTACAATTTCGGACGCAAAGAAAGAAAAAAATACCTTATAGCCCGTTTAAACTCCGGCAATGGGGTTAATTTTGTGGTTTGTTTATTGATAAGCAGGTTAGACATGAGGTCCGGATGTCACAGTGCAACATACTGTTCACGCAGGCTCATGTTCGATATTACCGATTGCAGTTAAAAAAATGGATTCAGCCACAATCAGAAGAAAATTTTTGGACTTTTTCGCCAGTAAAGGTCATACCATTGTGCCTTCAGCACCTTTGGTATTAAAGAATGATCCAACATTACTGTTCACCAACTCAGGAATGGTTCAGTTTAAGGATATTTTTCTTGGTAATGCCTCCTCTAAAAGTTCCCGAATAGCAGATACTCAAAAATGCCTTCGCGTTAGTGGCAAACATAATGACCTTGAAGAAGTGGGGATCGATACCTATCACCACACGATGTTTGAAATGCTTGGCAATTGGTCATTTGGCGACTACTTTAAGAAGGAAGCCATAGCATGGGCATGGGAGTTGCTTACTGTTGAATACCAACTGCCGAAAGAAAGACTATATGTAACCGTTTTCGAAGGAGATAAAAAGGAGGATTTGCAGTTCGACCAGGAGGCATACGACTGTTGGAAAAAATACATTTCGGAAGACCGTATTCTCAACGGAAATAAGAAAGACAATTTCTGGGAGATGGGTGAGATGGGTCCCTGCGGACCTTGCTCTGAAATCCATATTGATCTCCGGCCAGACGAGGAAGTTAAAAAGAAGGCGGGGAAGGATCTGGTCAACAACGATCACCCCCAAGTTGTAGAGATCTGGAACCTTGTGTTTATGGAATTCAATCGGAAAGCCGATGGTTCCCTTGAAAAACTTCCTGCGCAACATGTCGATACAGGTATGGGTTTCGAACGTCTTTGCATGGCTATTCAGAAGAAGACCTCCAACTACGATACCGATGTATTTTCACCCTTGATTGATTTCATATCGAGAGAAGCCCGGGTGCCATACAAAAGCGACGAAAAAACAGACATTGCTATGCGGGTGATGGCAGATCACGTTCGTGCAGTTTCATTTGCTATTGCAGATGGGCAACTACCATCAAATACCGGTTCGGGGTATGTGATAAGAAGAATTCTAAGACGGGCGGTACGTTACGGTTTTACTTTTCTCAATTTCAAAGATCCGTTTATCTGTAAACTGGTTCCAGTGCTTGGCAGTCAGCTGAAAGATGTATTTCCGGAACTTGAAAAGCAAAGGGACTACGTAAGCAAAGTTATTTTTGAGGAGGAGGCATCATTTCTGAGAACACTGGACAAAGGCCTGAAGCGCCTGGAAAATATTGAGGGAGAGGTAAAAAATAAAATTATCAGCGGTGCGCAGGCATTTGAACTGTATGACACCTTTGGATTTCCATTGGATTTAACGTCATTGATCGCTCGCGAAAAAGGTTATTCCGTAGATGAAAAAGGTTTTGCACTCGAAATGGAAAAGCAAAAATCCAGATCTAAGGCAGCAGCGGCAAAAGAAACAGGTGACTGGGTTGTTGTAGGGAAGGAGCAAAAAACAGAATTCGTCGGCTATGAAATGCTGGAGACCGAAGTAAGCATTACGAAATACAGAAAAATCAAACAAAAGAATAAAGAACTTATTCAGCTTGTGTTTGATCAGACGCCGTTTTATGCTGAAAGTGGGGGGCAGGTCGGTGACACTGGGTTTATCGAAAATGCTAATGAAAAAATTTTGATCGTCGATACAAAAAAAGAAAACGACCTGATTGTGCATGTAGCCGAGAGGTTGCCTGAGAATCCGGGATCGGTTTTTCACGCGGTGGTTAACCGGCACAAACGCGGTCAGTCGATGAACAATCACTCTGCAACGCACTTATTACATGCTGCGTTGCGTACGGTGTTGGGAAAGCATGTGGAACAAAAGGGTTCATTGGTGAACGATAAGGTGCTTCGTTTTGATTTTTCGCATTTCGCGGCCATGACCGCAGAAGAGATTGTGAAGGTTGAAGAAATTGTAAACGAAAAGATCCGCGAAAACATCCAACTTGATGAAAAGCGAAATGTACCGATAGAGGAAGCAAAATCGCTTGGCGCGATGGCGCTTTTTGGGGAAAAATATGGCGACTTTGTCAGGGTGATTACATTTGATCCATCCTTCTCGGTGGAACTTTGTGGCGGGACACATGTGGCGTCAACCGGACATATCGGTTTTTTTAAGATAGTTTCAGAGAGTTCTGTTGCTGCAGGTGTTCGTCGGATTGAGGCTATTACTGCAGAAGGTGCAGAGCGATTCGTTCGTGAAGAGTTGAATGTACTGGAGGAGGTTCGGCAACTCTTGAAGAATCCGAAAGATATTTTGGCATCTGCACGGAATTTATTGGACGAAAAACACGCACTTGAAAAAAAGCTTGAGGAGTTTCAGCAGGAGCAAGCTAACCGAATTAAAGACGAACTGGCAAAGAAAGCAACCAAGAACAACGGATATCACCTAATAATAGAGCGCGTTTCTGTCAGCAGCGCAGAATCATTGAAAAATATCGCTTACGGGTTACGCAATCAATTTGATGATTTATTGTTGGTGCTGGCCGCGGATGTGGCGAACAAACCGCAGGTAACAGTAATGATTGGCGAAAAGCTAGCCCAAACTAATAAGTACCACGCCGGGAACATGGTGAAGGAGCTTGCAAGAGAAATTGATGGAGGAGGTGGTGGTCAGCCGTTCTTTGCAACCGCTGGCGGGAAGAACTTGCAGGGCTTGAACGCTGTTTTAGAAAAAGCTCGTAAATTGATCACGAATTAGCTGACAGTTGACAGCTTACAGCATTCACCTTAGTTATATACGGCATAGGCTGGTTGCTGAAAGTTGATCGCTTCAAAACACATGGATAAATCAGTAAGAGACAAATATATTGCTGTCATTGGACTTGAGGTACACGCGCAACTGCTGACTAAAAGCAAAATTTATAATAGCGATTCGACTCAGTATGGCAGTTTGCCCAATACCAATGTTGGAGTAGTTACACTTGCGCATCCCGGTACATTGCCACGTCTGAATAAGAAAGTTGTTGAGCACGCGATAAAGATGGGATTGGCATGTCACTCTGAGATTTCCCGGTTCAATATTTTTGATCGCAAAAACTACTTTTATCCCGATCTGCCAAAAGGCTATCAGATTACCCAGGACCGGACTCCGATCTGTAAGGGTGGTTATATCACTATTAATACAAAGGCTGGCGAAAGAAATATCGCATTGCACCGGATTCACATCGAAGAAGACGCCGGTAAATCAATTCACCTCGCAGCGGAGGCTGATACGTTAGTAGATTTTAACCGTGCAGGCGTACCGTTAATTGAAATTGTAAGTATGCCGGATCTACGGACTTCTGACGAAGCATATGCCTATCTCACCGAAATCCGGAAATTGGTGCGATACCTGGAAATCTGTGATGGAAACATGGAGGAAGGGTCTCTTCGTTGCGATGCGAATATTTCTGTAATGTTGAAGGAAGACAAGGAATACGGGAAAAAGGTGGAGGTGAAGAATATGAACTCCATCAGAAATGTTCACCGCGCCATTGAGCATGAGATAGAACGACAGATAGAAGAAATTGAAAAAGGCAATAAGATATCGTCTGAGACACGCACCTTCGATGCAGGTACTGGCCTCACTTATAGTATGCGGACGAAAGAGGAACTCAACGACTACCGGTATTTTCCCGATCCGGATTTGAGTCCATTGGAAGTTTCGGATCATTGGCTGAACGAAATAAAAGTCACAATGCCAGCGCTTCCACGGGAGCTTTATAATAAATACGTGACTGAGTATAGCTTGCCCGAATACGATGCACAGGTACTCACTGACTCTAAAGACGTTGCTCTATATTTTGAAGAATTGTGTAAGCACAACAAGAATTACAAGGCAGCATCAAATTGGGTAATGGGCCCCGTAAAATCGCACTTGAATGAATTTACGCTAACGGCAGATGAATTTCCTATCGCACCGGCGGTACTCAGTGAGCTGATTGGACTGGTCGACTCAGGAAAGGTTAGTTTTACAGTAGCTTCTCAGCGTATATTCCCTGAGTTGTTCAAAAATCCAAACAAATCTGCGTTGGATGTAGCGCAACAACTGAATCTGATTCAGGAAAGCAACCATGATGCGATCATTCCGATAATAGATGAGGTGCTCAAGGAATTTCCATTAAAGGTGGAAGAATATAAGAACGGTAAGAAAGGTATAGTGGGTATGTTTATGGGAGAAGTAATGAAGCGAAGCAATGGTAAGGCTGACCCAAAGATTGCTAATGCATTGATTACAAAGAAACTTCAGGAGGTTTAGTTCGGGGATAGAAAAAATAAAGAAAGATGATATGAAGAGAACTGAAATAGTTAGTATGAAAGGCGTAATTACCCGTTGCTCAGACATCAAGGTATTCACCTTAAGCTTTTTGCTGTTTATTTTTTGCTTGTCATGTTCATCAACCACAAAAGAAGATTCAGGAGAGGTTGCCGGGGAAACATGGGCCGTCACCGTTAGTGGAAAGGTTGGGTTTCCTCAGCAGGGTCAGATCCTGATCCAGGAAATCAAGAATGGCGGTGCTGGATGGCAGGATACGGTCGCTTTGAAAAAGGACTACACTTATTCAAAACGGATTAAGCTTTCACAACCGGGTTATTACAAAATAACTTTTTTTAACCGTCAGTATGTAGATTTCATTCTTTATAAGAGTAACATAGAGATAAACGTTGATGGAAATGATCCCAGTGGCTTTGCTGAAATCAAAGGTTCTCCAGAGATTGATATTATTCGAAAGACACAGACCATTATGAGGGATATCGAATCGTCGCCTGAAATGGCGAAACTAAGCCAGCAATTTTCAGAGGCACAGCAAGTAAAAAATCATGCGCGAATGTCGGAACTACAAGCTGCCTACATGAAGGAGGTTACAAAAGGTCAGGAGCAAGTTGCGGCAATGTTGGAAAACGAGCCACCTTCTCTTGGCGTTGTAAATTTGCTGCAGAACAAGGCAATTGACGCTGACCTTCATTTTGATACATACCTGACCGTAGCGAACAAGTTGCGGGAAGCATG
>CAMLER010000260.1 GCA_946478915.1 uncultured Chryseolinea sp. | reverse complement strand
CGGAGTGGTTGAAGTCCATCAACCGGAAAAATATTTGCAACTCCGTTATTATGATGATGTGAAACCGGAGCCGGGGGCCGCCCTGGGCACTTATTTCGAGAAGTTCAAGGTTGTTTCCGATAAGGATGGAAACATACTTTCCGTAGAAATAGGCAAAATGGCAAAGCGTGATGTTCCGTCTCATCAAAAAATGTGGGACAGCGCGATCGGTATCATCAAGGAGCTTGCGGAAAAGGAATAATACTTGTTTTGTAATCCTCGTGTTTTGAAACAAGTTCCCCTTCATCGGTGCTTCGCTGAAACTGCGAGGAGTAAGCGCTGCCCTGATGAGACCTATTGCAATCCTATTAAGCACAACGTATAGGGTACGCACTTTTTATTTTACATTCTCCACTGCGCCTCCACATCCAATGATCGCGGTGTGTATGGGCAAGGGCTACTGCGTCAACTGATGATATGAGTCTTTCGAGTTCAGTTTTGTCGAGCTATTCCCACTTACTTTGCAATTAGATTAATGAAAGCTTCATTACCACTTCTTCGTTCGATTGAGTTATAGCAAGGCTCCATTTGCTTTATTTCGAATCTTGGTGAAAACATCTCTCGATATTTTTCGATGGTTCCACCAAACGGCGGACCAGGCTCATCAAATATTTTAATGAATATTACGCCGGTCAGATGACCACCTTTGAAAAGCAGCTCATGCATCTTTTCAACATACTTAGGCCGTAGTGTTGGATCGAGCGCCGAGAGGAAAGTCTGTTCAATTATCAGCTGGTATTTTCCTTCATGTTCGAAAAAATCCCCGGTTATTATCTTTATACTCTTTGTTTTATCGGTCACGAATTTTTCTCGCAACTTCTGAGCGACCAATGGAGCGATATCAATCAGCGTTACATTTGTAAAGCCCTGGTTTAACAGATACTCTGCCTCATACGCATTACCACAACCAGGAATTAAAACAGGAACAGTTTTATCTTCCAGTTGATCGACATATTCTTTAATGGCGGGAGCTGGATAACCGATATCCCATCCGGTTTCGTTGCTCGCATACAGGTTATTCCAATATTCCTTTGACATTTCTATTTATCAAGATGGTTAAGGACTTTTAAATGAACAAAACAATTCAAACCTAACCAAATCAATAAGTGCTACTTCTTGATTGTTCGAAAATTTGTCCGGATTGGGATTTGTCCGATTAAAATGATTAACCAGATTTGCACAACTATGCCTATGAATCCCGCCAATCTTTTAATCTCATAAATCCCAGTTCAGGCTATTGACTCGTTGAAATTTTGAAGAAACGACAATCGATTTTATTGCAGGAAGACGGTTTTGACAAAAACGGCACCTACACATACACTAACGTGGTGAAATACAATTGTGCAATTGCCTAACGACGGATAAAATTACAGCGGCGGAATGGGTATAGAATAAAATTTACCTGGAGAGCGCTAGAGTTCCTGGTGCTGAAGAACCCTGTTACGATATTCTATGGGTTTCAATAGCAAATACCCTTCAGGTGTGTAGCCCGAAAAGTGTCTGAACTCACGGATAAGGTGGCTTTGATCAGCATATCCTGCCTCATAGGCTACCTGGCCCCAGCTTTGAAAAGACGAGGAACTTACGATACTGGTAGCCCGGTTGAAACGATTTACTTTTTGAATGTGCTTAGGTGCCAGACCGGCGTTATTTTTTATCAGCTGTATCGCATGTTTGTGCGTATATCCCACATAACGATTTAATAACTCGGTAACAGGTAAACTAGTGGTACAGAAGATTTTGTCCAATCTATTCCATTGGTTAATTTCTGTCAGCGAGCGTTTGGCGAGACAGCCGAGTATCCATTCATTGAGCACGTTGATCACTCGCTCATTATTCTGGCTTGCTTCATAGAGGCGTTCATGAAGAAATGCCATCTCCCTGCCCCATACTTCCTGTGTGGAAAAATGTTTGTAACACATCCGGATGTGAAAAATTTTGATTCGACGAGTTGTAGCTTTTCCTGCAACGTAGTACGGTCGAACAATCGCCGTCCTTCCCCCAAAAACCAAAGGCTGAATTACAAAAATGATTCCATTGAGATTTTCATATTATTGTGTAATCACAACACAATGACATAGTCTTTGTTCGACAGCTACATCCAATGAAAACAAAAGAAAAAATCAGGTTGAGTTTTATTTTATTTCTCTTCTCGCTCTGCTCCAGTGCCCTGGCAGCTAAGATCGATTCGCTGGATATTTGGAGTACGGCCATGAACAAAACGTATAAGGCGGCCGTGGTACTCCCGGCGTCTTATGCAAAAAATAAGGCTGCTTATCCGGTGCTGTATTTATTACATGGTGGCTTCGGACATTACCGGGATTGGATCGAAAAGGCGCCGGATAAAGAACTACTCCATAACTTATCCGACAAGTATAACGTCATCATCGTTCTGCCAGAAGGAGAAGTCTTCAGCTATTACATTGATAGTCCGATTCAAAAAGGAAGTCAATTTGAATCATACATCATTAAAGATGTTATTCCAAAAATTGACCAAACTTATCGGACCAATCGCAGCAATAGGGCAAGGACGATATCCGGCTTATCCATGGGTGGATATGGCGCTTTATATCTGTCAGCAAAACATCCGGATTTATTTTGTGCTGCTGGCAGCATGAGTGGTGCACTCAACCCAGACATGATGGGATGGAAACTTTCTCCTGAAATGGCTAACAATATCAAAAATGCGTTTGCTTCGATAATGGGTCCAATGGACTCCGTTGATTATTCTATTTACTCCATCATCAGCATGGCAGATGTCATAAAGAAAAATGGTACTAAACTAATCTTCGATTGTGGTGTAGATGATTTTCTGATTGAACCGAACCGGGAATTGCATCGCAGACTTGTATTCAATCAAACACCCCACGATTATAGTGAACGTCCAGGCGGACACTCCTGGGCATATTGGCAAAACTCTTTACCTTATCATGTTCTTTTCTTTTATGAAATTCTAAAAAACAACAATGCAACGGTCAATTAAATTAGCCATGAGTAGACTTTATGCAGTCTTCTTTGTGTTGCTGGTCGCTCAGCAATCGTTCGGACAGACGATATCCGGAGAGGTCACTACTTTCATGATCAACGCAAAAACACTTCAAAACACCGGCGGCGAAAATCCAAATCGCAAAGTATCAGTTTATCTTCCTCCTGGCTATGAAAAAAATAATAAGCGTTATCCGGTTATATATTATATGCATGGCTTCACGGGTACCGATAGCATCTCACCTGCAATGAAGGCCATTCTTAACCGGGCGATTACGCAACAAAAAATAAGACCATTCATTCTAGTTATCGCAGATAACTATACAATATATGAAGGAAGCTTTTACAGCAATTCTACACTTACCGGTAACTGGTCCGACTTCGCAGCTAAAGAACTCGTGGAATATGTAGACAAGAATTTTAAAACATTGGCTACGCGCGACAGCCGTGGTATTGCCGGGCATTCCATGGGTGGATATGGTGCCATTAAAACCGGAATGCTTTTCCCCGAGGTTTTCAGTAGCGTTTATGCTTTAAGTCCTGGTTTGTTGGCTTTCGTGAAGGAGTTTGGACCTAATAGTGATTCGTTCAAAGAACTAAGTAAAGTTAAAACGCAGGAAGAGCTTAAGAAAACTTACTATCCAAAAGTTTTGGTAGCTGTGGCGCGAGCATGGTCACCCAATCCTGCAAAGCCTCCTTTCTATTGTGATTTACCTTTTACATATCAAGGTGACAGTTTGATCGTAAACGATGTGGTGTTGGAAAAATGGAATCAAAACATGCCGGTGTATATGGTTGACAAGTATGCATCTAACCTTCGTAAATTAAAAGCATTGAAATTGGATTGGGGCAGAAATGATTCGCAGCGCTTTCCTGTTCAATGTGGTATGTTCAGCCAGCGGCTGGAGAATCTGGGTATTGAACACTTTGCTGAAGAATACATTGGCAATCACGGAAATAAAATTTGGACGACCGACGGCCGGGTCTTGAATGATTTGCTTCCATTCTTTAATGAATATCTGAACTTTAATTAAGTGAGAATAAGTTGAATTCGTTTTTGTGGATTTGCCACCGCCTTTTTTGAAGCCAACGCAAAGGCTAACATAAGTTGACAACCCGTTCAAAGTATGGCTACCATATGCATCTACTTTGCAAGTCAAACCAGAATGCTTAAAACATCTCGCCACACTTGAATACCTTTTTAATGCTGAGCGTATTTTCGATGTTAACTAGAGGGTTGTTGGATAGTAGAATGAAGGAAGCTTCCTTGCCCTCTTCTATAGTACCAAATTGATTTGAGATATTTAGGAACTGTGCTGCATTAACGGTAGCGGACTTAAGAACATCATAATTTGATAATCCGACTTTATTGAGAATTTGCATTTCCTGATGCAAAGAATGACCGGGCACCAACCCGGGTATGGTTGGGGCATCTGTACCAGTGAGAATTTTTACACCTGCATCGTGAAAAGCTTTTACAAGTTTTAGTTGATAATCGTACGCGTACTGCAAGCGGTTGATTGAATGACTGGTGGAAAATTTACGCGGATAAAAATTGATTGATGGTGACCACTGCCAGTGAACAGCGATCGGATGATTTATGGAGAGTGGAGCTGAGCTAACATCGTCGTTAATATTCCCAACAGAACTTAAAATGGAGCTGAACGCTATTAACGTCGGCGATACATACTTTCCATACTTGGTGACTGAGTCTGCCAGCAAGTTTATGTAAGACTCATCCGGTTTTACAGGTTGAGTTACTTCACCCATCATGTATTTTACAGGCGGATGATATAAAAAGTCTTCAGCATGTGACACTAGTTCCATATTGCTGTGCAATACTCCGTAGATGCCTATGCTGTTCGGGATATGGCCTAACACTCTTAAATCATTTTCTTCCGCGTTTTGATTAAATGCATCAAAGCCTGATGTCGATAATTCATTATAGATTTTTACGAAATCATAGCCTTTCCTTTTGTATTCCTTAAGCAAGCGATTTGCCTGATCGGCAGTCAATGAAGGGTCATTGTTTCTCGGGCTGGAGCAAACAATGTCAGGTCCGTTGGCGGTCTTATTTTTAATTTTCTTGCGATGTTCTAGCAGTTGATCAGAACCGTTCAACGCGATTATTTTAGTGACTCCATATTTAAGATACAGACTATCATAATCATCAAATAGATCAACGTTGTCGCCATAGTGCGCATGACAGTCAACCAAACCTGGCAATAGATATTGATCAGAGGCATCTATTATCACATCAGAAAGCAAACCGAGTTTGCGCCTTTTCTCATGCTTTTCGATTTTATCAATCTTTCCTTCACTCACAAACACATCAACATTTTTTATTGATGTGTCCTTATTCATTGGAATGACAGTAACGTTTGAAACGATAAGGGAATATTTTTTCATTGGCTCCTGCGATGAGCAACTCAAAATTATTCCGGAGAATAAAAGTGTTAAGAGAATAGCTTTGCCAGCAGCTGCACAGCCTTGAAATGCTGATATCATTTTGTTTTCGATACCATTTGAGAAATGACTAATGCAGTGCCGCAAAATGCGAGACAGGTTAGAGCGCCTATAAAATTTTCACCTTCCTGCCAGGTGGGATAGAGAAACGTGTAGTAAAGATGTAGCAGCAATAACCAAATAAAAAGATTTAATGCAAGCAGCAGCATAATTGTGCGTAGCTTAAACCCACTGAAAATACTTATCGCCGAGCCCATCAAGGCCACGCCCCCTAGAAAAGTCCAAAATTCTGGAAATGGTATGTATTTGGGCACCATGTTGCTGATGCCTTGCAGAAAGTTGTAATGCCCTACAGCGAAATTATACAACATAATGGCAAATAGATATTTGCCAAGCGGGGCCAGTCTGACCAGCAATTGCATTATCTTGCTCTCATACCCTCGTGTGTTAATTGTTGAAATCACGAGGAACCCGCCAGCCAATGCTATCACCTTGTTGGTGTTAACCCAATATTGATTTGACGATCCTGCTGTTAAAGACCATGGCAAATGGCCAAATAAAAATAAACCCAGGAATATTACACCCATCACCAGTGAGACGGTCGTGAAGTTTTTGCCGATTGCAATCAGCAGTCCTGTGGCAATTAATGCGATGCCGACGACGTATCCTATAAGCGGAGGGACGTTTGTCAACTCAGGTATTATGATGGGTCTGATTCCAGGGTGGAAAAAGTGCAATATGCCCATACCCATTATTCCGACTCCAAAAAAAATGCGACCTGATGTCTGGTAGATGTTCATACGTTTTTGTTTATTGATCTTCGTGTGTAATTGATTGCAAAAACGTACGGGTCCTTAAGAGGGCAAGAACAAAAGCTTAACAAAGTCCCACAAAACTCAACAAGTTTATATTACAGGGATATTTTGCTGATTTCCAGGAAACCAACATTTCAGGTTATCCTTCGTTTCACCTTACTATACCGGTTTCAATTGATTTGAGCATGGACGATCAAACACTGATAAAGACAAGCATTATCGAAATCTTTAATGACAATGGGTATGGTGATCCCGCCAGTATGACACAACGGGATTTCGATCATATTGCGGAGCGACTTGGAAAAAAGTCAGGCATTCTGATCAGTGGAACTACGGTCAAACGACTTGGTAACGGGGAGTTTAGCAGATTGCCTCAGATTGCTACCCTGAATGCGATTGCGAATTATTTTAATTACAAAACATGGCAAGACTATAAAGCCGAAAAAACCAAGACCGAACCTGCCAAAGAACCGTCAAAGAAAGTAAGCCATAAACTCAATTTAAAATATTCAATTCTAAGCATCGTTGTTATCGGGGCCAGCCTATATTTATTCGGCACAAAAAGAGCAGCGATTAGAAATGCAGAAAGCGCTTCTTTTTCATTCCGGAAGAATACTTCCAATGATATCCCGAACACTGTCGCCTTCAATTATAATATTGACGATGTTGAAGGAGATAGTTTCTTTATTCAACAATCATGGGATGCAAACCGAAGGATAAGAATTTACAAAAAAAAATATACTGTCACTGATATCTACTACGAG
>CAMLER010000259.1 GCA_946478915.1 uncultured Chryseolinea sp. | reverse complement strand
ATGCCAAAGCGTGGACAGATCACTAATAAAGTTACAAGTGACTTGATTTCAATGAGCGTATATGAGCCTGGCTATTTCGTGGACTTCAAACCGACTAACGAATTTGAGAAATGGGCCGCGTTGGAGGTAGAAGGCTTTGAATATGTTTCAGATGGTCTGGAAAGTTTCATCCTGCCCGGCGGACTATATGCTGTTTTCGATTATAAGGGTTCTAGCACCGACACCCGCATATTCCAACATATTTTTGGAGAGTGGCTGCCCAACTCTGGGTTCGAATTGGATTCCAGGCCACATTTTGAGGTCCTTGGAGAAAAATACAAAAACAACGATCCCGATTCAGAAGAGGAGATTTGGATCCCAGTAAAGCAACGGATTGGACATACGTCCTAATTGTTAATGACATTAAGCAGATCGAATGCAAAACTCAAAGAAGTCAGATGACCCGATAATTCTTAAAAACGGTCAAGGTCGTGTTTATAGGTGCGGATCTATGACGGCTGTTTTTAAGGCTGACGAAAGTGAAACAAATGAAAAATATAGCATCTCTGAATGGTGGCTGGAGCCAGATTCAGACGGCCCGGGCGCTCACTTACATGAAGACAACGATGAAATCTTTTATGTGATTGAAGGAAGTCCATCCATCCTTGTAGGCGATAAATGGATCGATTCAAAAAGAGGGGATTTTTTAAGAATTCCGGCAAAGACAATGCATGACTTTGCTAACAGGACAAAAGAAAGGTGTGGACTTCTGAATTTTTTTATTCCTGGCGGATTTGAAAGAAATATGCCTTCTATTGTTAAGTGGTTCGATGAGCATCAAAAGTGATAATGCTATTCATGTTATTACACTGGTAAGCCGCTGGAGCATTGCGATTCTCTTGTAAAAAATTGATAAATTGTATTATGGAAAACATGAAGCTCATTTCAGGCATTATACTGCTCTTAATTTTTACTGTAATACTGATAAGAAATTTCAAGCGCAAGGGACTTATTCATCTTCTTTTTCGAGTAGATACAGTCATCGGAATGTTGGCAGGAGCGTATTTGGTCATTACTTCGTTGCATTAAAGAAAGATGCGGTTTCATAGCGCACTACATCTTGACTAAAGCAAAGGATACACAAAGGCATTTTGCAAGTGTGTAATGGTTATGCGCTATCAGCCTTGATTTAAATATGAACTATCAAACTTTTGAGTCCCATCCGGATTTACAACCATTAATAAAGTGCCACTGGGTTTTAGAAGTACCTGCTGATGTCAATGCCGAGAGACAGCGAATCATACCTGATGGTTGCCTTGAACTGATATTCATGCTGGGCGACGATGTCAAACGCTTTACAAAGGGAGATGAATTCATAATCCAACCGCGCGCTATGGTCATCGGGCAAATTACCGAACCGTTCTTTATTCAGCCGACCGGCTTCGTAAATTGTTTTGCAACCCGTTTTTATCCCTATGGCTTTGCAAACTTTTCGTCTGTGCCAATTATTAATCTTGAAAATAAGGAAACCCCAATTGAATTTTTGTTTGGAGAGGAAGCTGCAAGTGAATTGAAGGAACAAATTGCAAAGGCCACGGATACAAACACCAGAATATCAGTTGTAGAAAATTTCCTGTTGACCAGGCTCCGTAACAGAACAATCATTGATAGCATTGTGAAAAATACGATCGATGCCATTATGTCTACCAGTGGCAGTGCGTCAATAAAATCTGTCCTTAAAAATGATGCCTCAAAGCGGAGACAGCTCGAAAGAAAGTTTATTAAGCAGATAGGGCTTAGTCCCAAGCAATTGGGAAGAGTGATCAGGATGCAAGCAGCATTACACTCCATGCTTAACAAACAGTCGGAAAGTTTTACATCCATTGCGTACGAAAGCGAATATTATGATCAGGCACATTTCATAAAAGATTTCAAAGATTTTACAGGCATCACACCAAGGGATTTTTTGCAGGACAACACGATGACTCTTTCGTCACTTTTCTACACCAAAAAATGAGTTGTCGCATTTTTACAATTTATGCCCTGGCAAGATTTGTACTCTTGAGCTAACATTAACACTCACAATATTGAGTAGTAGGCGCACGAAAAACCAGTGATCACTTAGAAAAATTTATGAAAAAACATGTTTCAATTGTTGAGATACCTACCGCACAATTTTCGCGGGCTGTATCGTTTTATAAAGCGATTTTAGATATCGAGATAGAAGAGATTGAAATGGATGGTGTTAAAATGGGATTATTCCCTAACGATGGAGGCGATATTTTTGTACAACTTATCCATGGGTCAGATTACAAGCCTGCTTCGGAGGGAGTTGTCGTATACCTTTACGGTGGAGATGATCTCGAACAGGTGGTAAGAAAAATAGAATTAAATGGTGGGCGAGTGATACAGGGTAAAACCGAAATCCCCGAAATGGGTTTTTACGCATTTTTTATCGATACGGAGGGAAACAGACTGGGGTTGTATTCTTCAAATTGAAGTTTTCTACTTTTTCTTAAGTTTTGATTCGGGGTCGATTTTACAGATAAAAGCCCTGGACACTTTGATGAGCTGCTGCATCGTAGTATCTTTTGATCCTGATGCAAAGCAGTAATTATATCAAGGTCAAGCTTCTAACGTGGTCGCTATTGTTGGTTACTTTCTGCTCGATTGGGCAGTCCATTAGTGGAAGGATTATCGATAAGGCCACAAAAATTCCACTATCGTATGTCAACATTGGAATTTTGGGTTCACCGATCGGAACCATCTCAAATGAAGACGGTACGTTTTCTATCTCCATTCCCTCAACCTATTACCAGGATTCAATTATTTTTTCCATGCTGGGTTATGAACGTCGCGTTATTCCCGCATCTCAAATAATTGCGCAAGAAAATATCACGATACAGCTGGACGAAAAGGCGACGAAACTGAAGACTGTAACGGTAAAAGGAAATTCAAAGAGGGAAAAAGCTTTTCAGCTTGGCAATCGATATAACCAGGGAGGGCTGATCTATTGTGATTCTATTGCGGCCGGAAGTGCAATGGCGCTGTTGATTGAAAACAAGTATCCGGCATTTCACAAAGATCTCGAGTTCCCTGTCTATGCCCGCGAAGCCCGTCTTTTCATTAGCCGAAACACTTTGGATTCGTTTAAGGTTAGAATCCGTTTTCTCTCCAAGGATCCCGAAACTGGTTTGCCTGCCAATGACCTTTTCGATGAAAGTATAATTCTCACCTCTTCCACTCGCCATGGTTGGATCGATTTCGATCTAAAGCCGTACAGACTATTAGTCCATGACACTTCTTTTTTTATGGCTTTTGAGTGGATAATGGATGATCGTGACAGACTTAGTTTGCTTAAGCAGTATTACGACTACAGGATGAGCAATCCACATCTAGTTAACTCCGATACTACGATAATTGAAGGTGAAAAGGTTGGAGTTCGAAACTATTATCAATTTCAAGCAGGAACCTCGTTTGGAGTGTCCGCTATTCCTTTTTCACTGCAGAATTATACCTGTTACTATAGGCTAAATAGTTTTGGCAAGTGGATGAGAGCTCCTGGCGTTCTTACGGCGCGGCTATTGGTGGCCAGTGAATAGATATGATCGTAAGGGATGGTCGGACAATGTGAACAAATTTTTGTACATTGTTATATCACGTGAACGTGGAAAAATGAAACGAAATTGACTATGGAAATAAATGATCCGGATAAGTCTAAAATAATTGAAGGCGGTATAGATAACTTCGAAGAAACAGCCCAGTTCAATACCAAGGTGGCAGAAATAAGAAGAAATCTGACTGCTAAATATTCTGAAGCCGTATCAAATGAAAAAAATTGGTTGAAACGATTTCTTATTAAAGTCCGGCTCGAGATCGAAATTAACCGGAAGGTTCGCGAATTGAGTTCACTGAAAAATCTCCACGCTGTCGAATTCTCACAGCGATACCTCTAATAGCGAGGCAAAATTTCACGTATCGTTATTTGCTAATGACATCAGTCCATTAATATAAGTGGAAATTTTTCTGACCAGCTTATTAGCATTTGTATCGACGAACATTGACGATATTTTTATTCTCACGCTATTTTACGGAAATAGAAAATACAGCGACGGTAATATCCTCGCAGGACAACTTATCGGAATTATTTTTTTGATTTCGATCAGTCTTGTGGGTTCACTTGCCGGCTTGTTCATCAACAAGGCTTACATTGGACTTCTTGGCTTATTTCCAGTTTACCTTGGTCTGAAGGGGATATGGGACCTGCTCGCAAGAAAAGCGGAGGATACGCGCACGCCCGATGAGCAAAGTGGATCACGAAACAGCAAGATGCTGGCGGTTGCCGGCGTTACGATAGCAAATGGCGGTGACAATATTGGGATTTACATTCCACTGTTTGCAACGCTAATGTGGCTGCACAAACTCATAATGATTGGGATTTTTTTGGTTATGACTTTCATTTGGTGCCTCATTGCAAAGTACTTAACCCGTCATCCATATGTTTTTAGGCAGATTGATAAATACGGACACATGGTAACACCATTTGTGCTTGTGTTTCTTGGAATCTATATCCTTTATGAAAGCAACTCCTTCCAACTTCTTCGATGATGTATGCCGATAATAGAAAATTGTATTTACAATTTTTCGGGTGGAATAGAAAATATTGTGGGATGTTTAAGCTATCAGTTGTTCCAATATATTTATAGGGTGATATTTATTTATTAATTTCTATATTCCGGGGTTAAAATTTGTGCTTACGATAATTTCACATTATGAATAAATCCAAGAAAACTAAAACCGACTCTTCACGAAGAAAATTCATCAAGCAAAGTGTTATTGCTTCCTCAGTATTTATTGTTCCAAGACATGTGCTTGGAGGTGTTGGCTTCACGGCACCCAGCGATCAACTGGTTCTCGCAGCGATCGGAGCGGGAGGTAAGGGAACGAGTGACATTAAAAATGCTTCTGTCAATGGACGCGAAAGAATACAGGCGCTGTGCGATGTTGATTTCTCCGGATCGGCGAAACGTTCTGTGGAAAATTTTCCGAAAGCAAAGCAGTACGCTGACTATCGTTTGATGCTTGACCAGGAAAAGGACATTGATGCTGTTACGATCTCTACACCCGATCACGTGCATGGTCCTGCTGCAGTGTATGCTATGGAACGAGGGAAGCACGTATATGTGCAAAAACCGATGACCCACAATATCCGCGAAGCGCGTATTCTTACTCAGATGGCGCGACAAAAGAAAGTCGTTACTCAAATGGGAAATCAGGGTGCATCTAATCCGTTGCTGAAAATGGTGCAGGGCTGGGTTGATTCCGGAAAGTTGGGCAAAATCTCCAAAGTTCAGATCTGGACCAATCGCCCGGTTTGGCCGCAAGGTTTTGCAATGCCTGGGCCGGACGAAAGCAAAAAACCTAAAGATTTGAATTGGGATCTCTGGCTCGGACCTGCTGAATTCAAACCTTATACGCCGAATCTTCATCCGTTCAACTGGCGCGGCTGGTGGGACTATGGAACGGGTGCGCTGGGTGATGTGGGCTGTCACCTTATAGATATTCCATTCCGAACACTGGGATTAAAATATCCCACGGATGCAGAGTGTAGTGTTGCTTCAGTGTATTCACAAATGTGGACTGCTGATTATCATCCTGAAGGATGCCCGCCTTCTTCATTCATTACTTTACATTTCGCCGCCACAGACAAAAGCAAGTCTCCAATAGAAATGACATGGAGCGATGGCGGCATCAGACCGTCGCATCCGGAAATCGTTCCTGCAAATAGTGACATCGGTGGTAAGGATAGCGCCAATGGTGTTCTGATCATCGGCGAGAAGGGACTGATATCGACCAATATCAACGACAGTTCTCCAATGATGCCGAAGCTTTATCTTAACGATGGCACAACAGATTTTGGGCCGGAGACCGGTTCGACAGAGGAGCCCGAGTACGGTCATCAAAGAAAATGGGTCGATGCATGTAAGGCCGGCTTTAACAGTAAAGAGCACAAAGAATTGACTTCGTCATTCGATTATGCAGGACCTATGACCGAGACTGTGCTTATGGGTAATCTGGCGATTCGTAGTTACATGCTGAGAAAAGAAAAGGATAAAGGCTATGATTACTATGGACGTAAGAAGCTTTTGTGGGATGGCGAAAACACCAAGATCACAAACCTGGAGGAAGCAAATCAATTCGTCGGCAGAACGTATAGGAAGGGTTGGAACGTGTAGCCCGATGGTAAAGCTTTCATAATTATCTTTTATGATCACAAGAAGTGGCCCGGATGATTTTCCGGGCTATTTTTTTTAACGCTATTCCAACCACAAATTCCTGACATTTCATTTGCATTGGTCGCTTTTGCAGCTAACTTTATTATGCAACGATCTTGTTTAGCGCCCGTTATCCCGTCCGCCTTGATTAATATTCCTGATATCAACATTAATCGATCCCAGACATGAGATCTAAGATCCTGAAAATTCTAGGGTACACCGTTGGAGGAATACTCTTTCTCGTGCTGGTATTGGTTGGCATCCTTTGGATTAATAGTCCTGGAAAGGCAGAGCCTATTACAGACGCTGACGGAAATATTGTAGAAGGCAGTATTTCCACGATTGAAAAGATTGAAATCGGGGGACAGGAACAATACGTTATTATCAGGGGGACATCAACAGCTAAGCCTGTCATGTTATTTCTGCATGGCGGACCCGGAAGTCCTGAGACTGCATTTATGAAACATTTCAACACTGCGATTGAGAATGATTTCATTATGGTGTATTGGGAACAACGCGGAGCCGGGAAATCATATGTTAAAGATATTCCAGCTGATAAAATGACGATCGAGCAATTCATTTTGGATGCGAAGGAAATCAGCGAATACCTGGCAAAGCGTTTTAATCAGGACAAAATTTATTTGATGGGACATTCATGGGGTTCGCTGCTGGGCATACTTACAGCCCACGAGTACCCACAGCTTTTTCACGCGTATTTTGGGATAGGCCAAGTGGCGCAACAGATGCGCGGTGAAAAGATCTCCTTTGAATGGATCAAGGAGCAAGCGCGACTGAAAAATGACGAGGATGCAATGAAGGTGATCT
>CAMLER010000258.1 GCA_946478915.1 uncultured Chryseolinea sp. | reverse complement strand
CAAGGCTGGACTTAAATTTCCCCTAAGATACCCTATGATAAAAATAAAACTAATTTAAAACCTCAGGGCTTTTGGAAAATATTTCACCCAATCAATTTGAATTTTCCCAGCAAACAGCCTGCTAATGACTATAATAATAACAACAGAAAATGAGTAGATTTAAAACCTCTTAAAACGGTCAACGTCAGGTAGGCATCGACAGGCCCTATACCTTATACCCTATACCTAAATATTATTCCCTATTCCTTCTTCCCCTTCCTAGCCTTTGCAAAGCGGAAGTAATTATGGGACGTCAATTTTCCTCCGTAAATGCGTACAGGTAGCCGTTGAAAGTCGGTACCAAAATTAATCCATCCCTGCCCACTGTTGTGCCAACGGAGAATAACGGTTTGCCGGGCATTGGATTTCGGTCGTAGATTTTGCCATTGCGCGCATCAATTATTGCTAACTCATACTTGAGCGTTCCAACTTTTATTGTAGCAAGAGCAAGGTGGCCTAACGTCTGGGTAACGATACCGCGATTCTCAAGCGTATCAGATTTCCACATCAGGGTGGCACGGTTCCCTTCGTCGCGAAGACACATTATTTTGGCACCATCGCCACCGCCCGGCATGATGTATCCATCCGGAGAGGTTGACTGACTTCCGCCAGTAGCGTATCCGATATCATATGACCATCGCACATTACCGGTGCGTGTATCGATAGCGTGAATAGAGCGGACATTATCGTTTACGTAAACCGTGGTACCGTCTGAGGAAATGTCAGGACTCGATGCGCTTCCTCCAGGCAGGTCATCATTTTGCCAGAGCTTCTCCAGATATGGCTCAGGTTTTTCGGAATATCTCATAGCAACCAGGGCGGCGCCTGAAGCTCCAGGGTACCAGAAGGTGAAGTACACATTACCGCTCAACGGGTCAAAGGCCGGAGTATTTGCGCAAGGACAATCTTTTGTTCCAAGCATACAGGCACGTGGATCAAATGGAGGTAAGTCGATGTTCTCTGCGAGTTTCGTTGGTTGAAGAATTGTCCTACCGGTTTTTCGATCAAGCACATAAATGGTTCCTACATGCGTGATGAATATCAACCGTCCGGTCTGCGTAAAATGAGCAGAAAACGGAAAGCCATCGATGTCGGCATTCCAGAGTGTACTACCATTTTTATCCAGTGCGTACATCCGCTGATTGTCCGCAATAAAAAGTCTTTGGTCTCTATCTATCAATACTCCCGATGCCACTGCAAATTCATTTAACTTATCATTGCACCACTTTGTTTCGCCGGTAGTTCTATCCAATGCATAGACATGGCATCCTTCTCCACTGGTGGTAATATAAATCGTTCCGTCATCGCCAAACGATGCACCCAGGTTTATGGTCCCTTCAAATTTTCGAACCCATAACAGTTTTACTTTTTGGGGCACCGGACTTTTCGAGAAATCTGTATTCCCAGCATCTCCATGGGTGGACGACCACCCACTACCATAAATATTTCCGGAGTCGGGAGATGATATTGGGCCTTGTGAGCCCAGGCAGGAGAGCAGGAGTAGCGTTGTTATGATGATCGAAATTGGAGCGCTACCGGAAGTGTACTGGCCTTTGAAATTTTTCATTTCTGAAAGTATTAATTGGAAAAGACGGATGATCGGCCAACCCGATATCAGCAGGCGGCCTTTATGGCCGCGGGTGTTGTTTGAAAAATTCCCAGATCACATCTGTGGCATCGATGGCTGTTGAAGGAGCATCACTCCGGGGAGTTGGCCTAAGTCCTCCCGGCCAGGAATGCCCTCCATCGTATACAAGATAACTTTCAACCACACTGCTTCCATCGCATTCTTTCCATTGGGTGAAGCGGTAATCTGATTGTTCTTCAATAATTGGATCATTATCGCACCCGTTGCGTTTGATAAAAATCTGCAAACCTGAATCTGCTGGAGGAAAGTAATAACCACCCAAAGCAATTCCTCCTTCAAATGGAACTTTGGTGTCAACTCTAGAATGGATGTGTAACACGGGAATTTCCTGCGACGGCTCGCAAGGTTCACTGGTTATCAGGTTTCCACTCACTGATGCAATAGCCGCAATTTTGTCTGCCATTTCACAACCCAGCCTGTATGTGAGCATTCCTCCGTTGGAGATACCTGTTATGAACAGTCGCTTTTCATCAATTGAATATTTGGCGGTCAGTTTTTCAATTAACTGACTGATGAACTTAACGTCATCGATGTTCTCCTCCATTGCGTAATGGCAGCACCGGCCAGCATTCCAACTTCGTACTTTTAGTCTTCCGGTGTTTTGTATGCCTTCAGGATAGACAACAATGAAGTTTTCTGCGTTAGACTTTTCAGTCCAACTGTAATCTCTTTCGGATTGGCCAGCGTTTCCCCCTGTGCCATGAAGCACAATAACCAGCGGAACGGGGCTATCATTTTTATACTGCCTGGGAACATTCACCAGGTAGGAGCGATCAAACCCGTCAACTTCTATTGAATCATAATAGTGAATCGTTTCTTGTTCGACTGAATCATCGCAGCGGACAAAAAGGGTGACTGCAATCAGGATATGTAGAACGAATTTTGTGACCTGCATTTTTTTTTCTTTTTGAATCTGACTTTTTTTTGGTAGCATTGTCGAGCAACGGTAGGGATACTGTAATCAATTACGACTCCCACTTTTTCTTCTTTCATTTGCGCCTGCTTTCATCTTCTCTTTTTGTTCCAGGTATGCATTGTATTGCTGGGAACTCAATACCCGCTTCATTTCTCTGTCCTTATCTTCACTAACAGCCTTCATGCTTTTGAGTCGTTGAAGTTTTCCCTGATCAGTGTTGTAAATGTTTTGCATTTTGTGAGCGTATTTCAGATTGATCTCATGCACCTGCTGATACTGATCTTCGGACAGGGAGAGTTTTTCCTCCAGATTCTTTGTTTGCATTTCGGCCCTTTCCTCAGGAGTTGTTTTGGTCATAAGCTTATCAAGTTTTGACTGTGCGGGCGCCGATTGTGCCAGCAGCACGATTGCCATCATCGGCAGGAATAAATTGAAATCGTATTTAATTGTGTTTATCTAATTTTTTCTAAAAGAACGATGTTACCGGGTACCTTTTCCCGGAAATCTAAATGAGACTGCAAAAATGCTGGGTGAAGCATCTTCTCGCCCAACTGAAATGCTGACCGGAAATCTGGATAGGGGTCACCCGGCTATTGTATGAATAGCTTTATTTAAATGCGCGCGTGATTACTCAGTTGTACACTGAAGTCTGCAGCCACTTCTTGAACAGTGGTACGCGGGCCTTGCTGATCACGATATGATCCGAAGGAGATGGATTCAACTTGACTATTAGTCGGCCGTTAAAAAATATTTCCATTTCCTGAATGGAGGAACGGTTAATAAGAAATTGTCTGTTAGCTCTAAAAAACTTATCCGGGTCGACTGTACCTTGCAATTGCTCCATGGTAGAGTCAATGGTGTGGATCACATTCTTCGACGTGCAACCGTATACATTCTCATTCTCGATAAAAAAATATGCAAAATCATCTATCAAAATAGGTATCAGCTTTTCCCGATGTTGTACCAGGAGGGTGGAGGTTCTTTTATCCTTGCCAGTAATATTAAGTATTGATTCAAGTTTGCTATGAGAAACGGTATTGAGCCGTAGTTCTTTGAACTTGTTGAGACTAAATTCCAAGGCATCCTTATGAATGGGTTTCAACAAATAGTCAATGCTGTTGACTTTAAATGCATCGATCGCGTATTCATCATATGCCGTTGTGAAAATAACAGGAAATGAAAATTTGGCGCGCTTAAATATTTCGAAGGATTGGCCATCCTGCAATTGGATGTCAAAAAATCCCAGAGCTGGCGCCTCATTCTGCTGCAGCCATGAAAGGGTTTCCTCTATACTTGGAAGAATCGCTGAAACTATGATACTGGCATTCAATTCCTTCAGCAGATAACTTAGATCTTTGGCTGCGTTGATTTCGTCTTCTACAATGATTGCTGGAAGTGCGGTCATAACAACGGTAATTTTACTTCGTAATAAGAATCAGTTTGAATTATTTCAATCTTCTTTTTCTGAAGCAGGGAATACCGCAGGTGAAGATTCTTTAAGCCGATTCCATATCCCTTGTTATTGGATTTCTTTGGGTGGCTATTATTCCGAATTAGTATAGAATCCTGGGATGATAATACTGACACGGTAAGGGGATATTGTGTAGAAATGATGTTATGCTTAATGGCATTCTCTACCACTAATTGTAAGGCAAATTGCGGAATACTTTTTTTCAAAAGAAGATCGTCCACATGGAGACTGAGTTGCAAGCTGTCGCCAAATCGCTGACGCATCATGAACATATATGACTCAAGATAGGCAAGTTCATCTTTAAGGCTCACCTTTGATAGGTCGCGTTTGTCGAGAATATATCTGAAAGCGTTGGACAAATGATTGACAAATTCCATTGCCTTTTTTGCGTCTTCTCGTATCAGCACGCTGAGTGATGTGAGCGAATTGAAAAAGAAGTGTGGATTTATTTGCGCCTTTAATACTTCAAGTTCATTTTCTGCTTTCTGTTTCTCCAAGGTAACCGACTTCAGTTTTTCCCTTTCCAGTTTGGAAACCAGATCGAGAACGTGGCAGACCAAAAAGGAAACAAATGCTACGAGCGAAGTTCGGGTGAGGTAATGAAACAAATAATTCCGTGAGGTTTCGCGGGGAAAGAACTCATGGGTTATATGGACGAGCACAATACAAACCAGGATTACCAATACTACGTTGGCTGATAAATTTGTAGCAGCCGGGAAGCGCACTCTACTCTCAAACAATGGTCTCCAACGAAAATAGTATTGAAAGAAAAGAATTGTGGTTAGAAAGACAGAAACAAAGAGAAAAGCAATTCGATTTATTAGTAGTCCATTGCGAAAAGCTTGCTCAATTAATTTTGATTGTTCTGCCAGCGCGATCCAGGGCAACGAGTAAAATATCGCTAAGACAAGCGCAACGCCAACCTGAATTTTGTTCCTATTCATTAAAAAATAGCCTCTGAGTTATACCTAATATTATGACCCTACGGGAATTCTTTAACGGAATTACAAGTGATAGGTTGATTTTTATTTTCGTTCAAGGGCGCATAGTGATGTTTCATGGATTGCCTGGAAAGTTTACAAAATGCACGGCCCAATTGCCGTATCAAGGGCTCATGAAAAAAACAAAATCCAATCCCGGTCTTTTATCGGGATTGGATTTGAATGCGGCATCTAACTTACGTCCTAAATAAAAATTCCTCCGGCAACTTCGATACGCTGGGCGTTGACCCACTTCGCGTCATCGCTGCAAAGGAAAGCCACAACCCCACCGATATCGTCCGCGAGTCCAACGCGGCCGAGTGCAGTTAGGGAGGAAATCATGTTGTTCAATTCTTCATTGTCTCGAACTGCGCCGCCGCCAAAATCAGTTTCGATGGCACCAGGTGCAACGACATTCACGCGAATCTTGCGTGCACCCAATTCTTTCGCCTGATATTTCGTAAGCGTTTCTACAGCACCTTTCATTGTACCGTAAGCTGAATATCCCGGGAATGAAAAACGCGCAAGGCCAGATGAAATGTTAACAATGCTTCCTTCGTCATTCATTACGGGAAGAAGTTTTTGCGTGAGGAAGTATGGTGCTTTTACATGAATGTTCACCATGTTGTCGAATTGCTCTGGCGTTGTATCGGTAAATGAGACATGTGTTCCCACACCAGCGTTGTTCACGAGCGCGTCAAGTTTGTCGGATCCGAAAGTAGTCTTCAGCGCCGTGGAAACATCTGTTACAAAGGAATCGAAGGTTTGTGTGAGCGCCACATCCAGTTGAAGAGCATGTGCTTTGCGGCCATGTGCTTTTATTTGGTCGACTACATTTTCTGCTTCGTCTCTCCTGCTGTGATAGGTGATCATCACATCAAATCCTTTGGCTGCCAATTGAAGTGCCATGTCTTTACCCAAGCCACGGCTTCCACCTGTTACCAGGGCGATTTTGTTTTTTGTGCTTGTCATTTTTATGTTCTTTAATGACACAAAGTTGATGTGCTGCGCGTCTGACTTCGTTGCGCGGATCAATCGGCTATTTGTAAAATTCAAATAATCAAAACGGGCGTATTATGCACGGAAGGCGGCAGGAGAGAGCTGATTTTGCTTTTTAAAGAAGTTTGAAAAATGCGCGACTTCCTCAAAGCCCAGCGTATAAGCAATTTCAGAAACGTTCCAGTTCGTTTGCTTCAACAGGATCTTTGCTTCCTGGCTCAGTCGACTGGCGATAATTTCTGTGGTAGTCTTGCCGGTTGTTTCTTTTAATACTTTGTTCAGATGATTCACATGAACGCGAAGCGCGTCGGCAAAATCCTTGGCGGTTTTCAACTGTAGCACCTGCGTTGTGTTCTCAATGGGGAACTGACGCTCCAAGAGTTCTATGAACAAACTAAAAATGCGGGTAGATGCATTGATTTGTAATAGGCTGGGCTTGACGGGCTGCAACTTTTGCCCGTAATGAATTAACTCTAGCACATAATTCCGAAGCAAGTCGTACTTGTAGGTATAGTCCGACTGAATTTCCCCATGCATTTTCTCAAAAATGGCGTTCACCTCTCCAGCTTGTTGAGCAGAGATCTGAAAAACAAAATCGCTCTGCGGTGAAAAAATCGGTAACTTATCGATATCAAAACCGGTCTTGGATTTGGGTAAGAAATCTGTTGTGAAGACACAAAAGTGCCCTGCCTGATTATTGTCTAAGGGCGTGTATCGATACGGAATTTTTGGCGTTGCGAACAAAACGCCATACTCTTCGATTTCGAGCACTTTGTCCGCATAATCGACACGGTTGCGTCCCTTGATAAGGCTGATCTTATAGTACGTCCTGCGGTTGTACGGCATTACCGTATTCTTCTTACAATACATGTCGGCAATATTGAAAACGTTAAAGTGGCCGATGTCATGTGCGCCCTGGTTGTCCAGAAAATAGTTTAGTTCAGAGCAAACGGTTCCGAAAATTTCCTGGTAAAAGTCTTTTATTGCGATTGTGGTCATCGTTGCGAAATTCAAAGGTAGCCAGAA
>CAMLER010000257.1 GCA_946478915.1 uncultured Chryseolinea sp. | reverse complement strand
CCGATAAAACGCGATGATGGGAATTTATTTAATTGGCGTGACACACGCACAGTTTTCTTAAGGTAATCGGGTAATCAGGTATTACGGTAATCGGTCGCTCGATTTTCGATTGTGCGACTTGGCGTAAACCTGATTACCGTTTACCTGATTACCTGATTACCGTTTCGTAAGGACAAGCGCAGCCCACTCCTCCCTTTCATCACGGCGCAACTCAGAGAGCCCATGCTTTGCAGCTTCCTCAAGCAGATCAGGAATATCTGCAACAAAAAAACCGCTAAGGACCAACAACCCTTGCGACCCTAAAAATTGATTGTATAAGTGAATCTCATCGAGCAATACGTTCTTGTTGATGTTAGCTAAAATAATATCGAATGGTCCCTGCAGATTGAGCTCTGATAGCTTACCTTGATAATGGGTAATATTCGTGCAGCCATTTACTTCAATATTTTCGCGTCCATTGCTCACACTCCATTCGTCGATATCGAAGGCGTAAACTTCTTTTGCACCAAGTTTTGATGCCATTACAGAAAGTATCGCTGTTCCACACCCAGCATCCATTACCCGCTTGTCACGATGGTCGATCTCCAACTGATTTTTAATCATCAGGTATGTTGTTTGATGGTGGCCGGTACCAAAGGACATCTTGGGTGTTATGATCAACTCGTAGGGATATTGCTGGTCGATTTTGTGAAAGCTCGCCCGGATAAGACATTTTCCTTCCACAACAATCGGCTCATAACTTTTTTCCCACTGCTCGTTCCAATTCTGTTTCTCGATCCGGTCCTGTTGAACACCAATACTCGTAGAGTCGCTGTACTTCCTGAGAATATAATCGATTTGCTCCTGGTCAAATTTTTCCATTTCAACATAAGCCTCAAATCCCTTTTCTGTTTCGAGAAAGGTTTCAAAGCCAGCCTCAGCGATTTCAGCCATGAGAATTTCTGAAAAGGCGGGATCGCACGTTATTGCCAAACGAGTATGATACATGGAGAACTAGTGAATGGTATGAAAGTTAACAGCAAGGACGCAAAGACACAAAGAAATTGAATCAAGGAGAATGCAATTCCACCACAGAGGCAAAGAGACACTGGGTCTCACAGACATTTGTCGCAATCAAAAGTTTATAGGCACCTTTGTGCGCCAGTGACTCAGAGATAGCATTAAAAAGACTTTGCAATATCCGTGAACTCTCTTGATTTGAGGGAAGCGCCGCCCACCAGTCCACCATCTACATCTGGGCATGCGAAGAGCTCTTTCGCGTTTCCTGCGTTTACACTTCCTCCATATAAAATTGAAATGGAATCAGCAATAGTCTGACCGAACTTAGCTGCCAAATGTTTCCTGATAACGGCATGCATATCCTGTGCTTGTTGTGCGGAGGCAGTCTTGCCTGTGCCAATGGCCCACACCGGTTCGTAGGCGATTACAACCTTTTGGATAAGCGCATCGCTGAGGTGAAACAAACTCTCCTCAACTTGCTTTTTTACCAACGTTTCGTGTCCGTTGCTTTCGCGCACTTCAAGGGGTTCGCCACAACAAAATATTGGAGTCAATCCGTGTTTTAAGACAGCATCAACTTTCTTTGCCAGCTGTGCACCATTCTCTGCAAAGTATTGCCGCCGTTCGCTATGGCCCAGAATCACATACGGCACGTTCGCCGATTTGATCATCGCGGCCGATATTTCGCCGGTATACGCACCTGACTCATGCTCACTGCAATTCTGTGCACCAACAAAAATACGATTGCTGTCGCCGAGAATTTTCTTAACAGGTAATAGAAATAAAGATGGTGTACATAGAACGACGACAGTATCGCTTTTTACTTCGTCTTCCACCATGCCCTTAACTTCAGAAGCAAGTGTCGATGCCTCTTCCAGGGTTTTATTCATCTTCCAGTTGCCTGCAACTATTTTCTTACGCATAGCCATTTTTTTTGAACGCAAAGATATAATAAGTTTTGAGTTCCCTGAACGCAACAAATTGATAGACGAATGTCTTTTAAGTCATTTGATCAGGGCGTAGGGTGATGCCTGTTGAAGTTTGCCGGCTGTTAGCCGCTGTCAGCTGACAGCTAATTCGGTTTATACCGGCTTTCGCGAAATATTTTTTGAGCATCATCCAATGCCATCAGCTCCGGTAATTTAATGTCGGGATGACTTTCGCTAAATTTGTTGACGATCCTCCATCCTACCCATTGCCCTATACGCCCCGGACATTTTTCACCCACCTGAATTGTAACAGGTCGTTCACCCAGATAGTCCTGCTTGACTTTGTTACTGGTCGAAAACAGAACCTGACTTTCGATAAATCGTGCCCATATCAGGTCTTCATTTTTTCTAGAGCCATTTATTTCTTCGGGAGTGTACCATATGAGCACACTATCAGGTTCACACGGCAGCATATGTTTGGCAAAATAAAATGCCTTGCCATATGTAATCATGTCAGCGAGTACCGTCTGATCATTTTGTTGAATTTTATTAAAGCGATCGCTGATTCCGTATATCAGCATAGAAGAAGGAACGATGTCGTTTGGATCGTATTTTCGCAAAAGGTATTCATACATTTTCGGTCTGTATTTCGCGCCAGGACCCAGAAAGTAATCAAGGCTGACAATGATCAAGGAATCTGTCACCAAAAGATCATTGTCGATCAATCCGGATACTACTGTTTGTACCTTGGGTACCTTTGCATGAGGGTAGTAGTATTTCATATTTGAAAAGGCTTCCTCGAATTGATTTTTCAAGGTCGAGAGGTCTCCAAATACGCGCTTGACTTCCATGTTCAGCGTATCAAAATGTGGATTAGTGAGTCTCGCGTACATTTCATTTACAAACACGGAGTCGTCCGGGTAGTCACCGCGACGAAAAATATAATCCCGAACAACGGGGTGGCGCGTCAATAGCTGAACTAAATGGCTTTTAGAAGAAACATTTGATAAAGAATCCTGTAGCATTGTAAACTCCAGATTAACCGCGGAAGCATCCGGCTGAAACACACACCCTTCCTCACTGTCCTGGCCACATGAACCCAGAAAAAAAATCGATACTATTAATGGAAGGAGATACCGGTTCATAAAAAAAAGATTCTTCAGTATTGCCTGCGAAGATGATATTTTTTTAGAAATCAAACGTCAGATTATCGATGGGATTGCTTTTGGTCAACCTTAAGCTGCGAACGGTTTCGCCCAAGGTAACGTGCACAAGGTTAGACTGGTCATCGTACGTTTCCATAATAATATCATTCTGAATTTTTATATTTTTCCACTTCTTCACATTCGGCACCTCGATGTAAAAAATGAAAGCCAAATTATCCAGCTCATGGCCCAGGTAGTGGTTCTGCTGAGGTTTATTGTCGAGGGAAATCTTAAAGTGGTCTTTTAGATATACAGACACCAGTTTGTCTACGTCCGCTTTGGGAAGGGCCAGAAGGTCAATCTCAGGTTCACCACGAGTATTTTGCAGTGTGAGCTCGAGGTCGTCGGCAAAAACGCGCATCATTATTTCAAGCCGTTTATCTTTTTCGTCCATTTCAATTTCCGTAACAGACACATGGATCGGATGAAGCAAAGTGGCGAGTTGAAAGAAAGGAATAAGTAGGAAAATAGTTTGAAAACAGGCCATTTAAGATTTATATGGAAATGTGCAAGATAACTTTTCAAAAATAATACCGAATTATATTCCATGCTTAATAGCGGATAATCTAGTATAATTGAGGTTTTAGAAATTTTTATCATGAGCGTGTTTCAGCTTTACTTTGGTCTGGGGATGGATCATATCCTCGATTACGCAAATGGATACGACCATATCATCTTCGTGGTCGCTTTGTGTGCGATATATCTGACCAGGGAATGGAAGCAGATTCTCATTCTCGTCACTGCATTTACGATCGGGCACTCAATTACGCTCGCCTTATCAACGCTGCGGATAATTTCCGTCAATGCTGAGCTGATCGAATTTTTGATTCCCCTAACTATTTTTATTACCGCATTCTCTAACCTCTTTAAAAAAGAGAACAGTCTGTCAAGCAACAGAATTCAAATGAATTATCTGTTTGCAGGATTCTTTGGGTTGATCCATGGGCTTGGTTTCTCCTCCTATTTACGTTCTATTCTTGGTAGGGAAGAGAACATACTTACTCCGTTATTTGCATTTAACCTGGGACTGGAGTTAGGGCAAATAATTATTGTAGCATTGTTTATGACGGTGGCCTTTATCCTTGTTGACTTGTTTGGATTGAACCGAAGAGATTGGAAAATGGTTATTTCGTCTGCAATTGCCGGGATGGCACTCGTGCTTATGAATGAAAAGTGGGATGCCATATATTAAAACATTGACTCATTAACCTAAATATACTTGTATGAAGTTTTTTTTGATTTTTCTGCTTGGCCTGTTTACGCTGGTCACACAGGCGCAGGAGCCGCCGCGGTGGGAGGGAAAGTTTGAACAACTGGGTCACATGCTGCCGACCCCTAATGAATATCGTACCGGATCAGGGGCACCTGGCCCAAAGTATTGGCAACAAAAAGCTGACTACGACATCTCCGTCGAGCTTCATGAAGCAAGCAATAGCATTTCAGGAAAGGAGACAATTACTTATACAAACAATTCACCTGATGTTTTGAAATATCTCTGGCTGCAATTGGATCAAAATGTCCTCGCTGATGACAACACATTGAAATCCACGGAAACAGGTGTTGTAAAAGATTCGGCAATTACAAAAACATATGCGGAGGATGTTTCAGATTTCAAAGCGGGCTACGACATAAAGAGTGTTAAAGAAACTTCAGGTAAGCCATTACCTTTCACGATCAACAATACAATGATGCGTGTTGATCTGCCTCAACCCCTTCGTTCGGGAGAAAAGTTTTCGTTTTCGCTGGAGTGGTCCTTTAATATTGTTGATCGAAGTATTTTCGGACAACGAAGCGGAATGGAATATTTTCCTGAAGACAACAATTATATCTATACGATAGCACAATTCTTTCCACGCATGTGTGTGTATGACGATTACGAAGGTTGGCAAAACAAACAATTCCTGGGTCGCGGCGAGTTTGCATTAGCATTTGGGGACTATAAGGTTCGAATTACAACTCCGGCTGACCACATCGTAGCATCCACCGGAGTTCTTCAAAATGCTAATGATGTGTTGAGCAAAACTGAACAAGAGCGATTTGAAAAAGCAAAGAGCAGTTTTGAAAAGCCCGTTTTCATTGTAACGGAAGCTGAGGCACTACAGCGTGAGAAAACAAAATCCACATCGAAAAAAACGTGGGAGTTTCACGCAGAGAATGTCAGGGATTTTGCGTTTGCGAGTTCACGAAAATTTATCTGGGATGCGCAGGCTGTCAAACTTGCCAAAACAACTCCATTAGCGATGTCCTTTTACTCAAAAGAAGGAAACCCTTTGTGGGAAAAGGAATCAACGAAGGCAGTAAAAAACACGCTCGAAGTTTATTCAAGGCACACCATTGACTATCCATATCCGGTTGCTATTTCGGTTCATACCGCAAGCATCGGGATGGAATACCCTATGATATGCTTTAACTTCGGAAGGCCAAATAAGGATGGATCTTACTCGCAGGCTACACGTCAGAAAATGATCGGTGTGATTGTACACGAGGTTGGTCATAACTTTTTCCCCATGATCATCAATAGCGACGAACGACAAACAACTTGGATGGATGAAGGAATAAATAGTTTTGTTCAGTTATTGACAGAGCAGGAACGTTATCCTGATATCAAGTGGACCCGCGGCGTGCCACATGAGATGGTTCCTTATCTCAAAGGAGAAAAATCCACTAAGCGTCCGCTGATGACGAATGCAGAACAAGTGATCATCTTAGGTGATGAACAGTATGGGAAGGCGGCTACGGGCCTAACGATTCTCCGCGAATCCATAATGGGGCCTGAGTTATTTGACAAAGCTTTCAAGGAGTATTCAGAACGTTGGGCATTTAAGCATCCAAAGCCCGCCGATTTCTTCCGCACAATGGAAGATGCATCAGCTGTTGATCTTGACTGGTTCTGGAAAGGATGGTTCTATACGACTGATAATTGTGATCAGTCGATTGATCAGGTTCGTTGGTTTAAAATGCGAAAAGAGGAAAAGGGTCTGGAGAAAAAAGATGTTAAGGTGAAGAAGGGTGATCTGGCTGTTAACAATGAAGGCAATAATTATCAGGATTTTACGCGCGGCCCAGAGCCGTTCAGTCTTATTCCTACGGATCCGCGATTGAATGGTGAATTCCTAAGCGCAGTCGACGACAAAGGGATCATGCAAAAATTAGAAAATAAAAATCTCTATGAAGTTACTTTGTCAAACAAGGGAGGACTGGTTATGCCTGTGATTATCCAATGGACGTATGCCGATGGCACAAAGGAAATTGAACGAATTCCAGCGGAGGTGTGGAGGACAAATGAAAGGAAAATCAACAAAGTTTTTATTAAAGAAAAAGAAGTAGTGAATGTTGTACTTGATCCGAATCGTGAATTGACGGATGTTAATACACAGGACAATGTGTTTCCAAGACCAAGTGGTACACCATCCAGATTTGATAGTTTTAAAAAGAACGCAAACTAGCTCAGGCTAAATTGCAACCTCGTGTAATATGCTGATGAGACTATCAACTTCATTCTTCATTCTCTTGCTGTCGGCCGGGAATATATTTGCGCAAAACCAGTGGAAAGGTAAATTTGAACAGTTGGGTGAGCTTCTGAACACACCCAATTCCTATCGAACGGCCTCGGGTGCGCCAGGCGCTGATTACTGGCAGCAACGGGCTGACTATGTGATCGACGTTGAACTGAACGATCAAACGCAGATTCTTACAGGTCGGGAAACCATTACGTATTACAACAATGCTCCCGAAGCATTGAAATATCTGTGGCTGCAACTCGATCAAAATTTGTTTGCCGATGGTAGCCTTACGAATCAAACTAATACAGGATCGGTTAAAGATTCGATTCCTGCAGCTTTTTTTCATACGACATCCGGGGTGTATGTGAGCGATTACAAAGGTGGATATACAATTAAATCAGTCAAAGATGCAGCCGGTAAAAATCTGCCTTATACGATAAATCAAACGATGATGCGGGTAGATCTT
>CAMLER010000256.1 GCA_946478915.1 uncultured Chryseolinea sp. | reverse complement strand
ACCTCAATTCATCAAAACTCGCAGTATGAAAATCCTCCTAACAGCACTGGGACTGGTTATAAATTGCACGTTATTCTCGCAGTCCAACTTTCCTGGTTTGAGTTCCCCAGGTACCATCAGCCAGGTCGTTGGTTTTACAACGGTAAGGGTAGACTATGAGCGACCGTCTGCACGGGCGAGAAAAATTTTTGGAGATCTGGTGCCTTTCGGTGAAGTATGGAGAACCGGAGCCGGGAAGTGCACAAGGATAAGTTTTGATACACCCGTTGTTATAGATAATAAGAGCGTCAAGGCAGGCACATACTCGCTTTTTACAATTCCCGGCAGGGATAAATGGACCATCATTCTCAACAGTGACACCTCGCTCTACGGTGCAGGCCGATATGATCCGGCTAAAGATATTGCGCGCTTCGTTGCAACGCCGTTACCGGCTACGAGGTTCTATGAATCATTTACAGTTGACATAGATGTGGTACCGAACAATGCATTAATATACCTTGCCTGGGAAAAGACGCAGGTTAGCTTTTTGATAGACACTGGCGCGGATAAAAAAACCGTCGCATACATTGATGAAAATTTGATGACAGCAAAATCAACAGACGCAAATGAGTATGCTGCTGCCGTCGAATACTATATTTTTCAAAATAAGGATCTGGACAAGGCCCTGACTCTTGTTGATCTCGCAATAGCGCGTGACGCGAGACAATCATGGTATTATAATTTGAAAGTTGATGTTCTTGAAAAGCAGGGTAAATATGCGGAAGCGCGGCTGGCTGCAATAAGCCATCTTGATTTGCTTGAAATGCATGGCCGGGAATTTGGTTGGGACGAGCAAACCTTGCGTGGGGCTATTGGAGGAGTAAAAGATCGCGTTGCTCGGCTCACAAAGATGGCCGGCAAATAACAACTGTTAGGCTAAATCTATTCGACTACAAGCCGATCTGCATACAACCCGGAGAAAACGTGAACCGCTGTCGGCTGATAGCTGTGAGCTGACAGCTTCTAAAAAAGTTGCTCCAATTCACTTCACCTATGTCATGCCACAAAGTATTTGATACCTTTGTTGGGTTTATCAATTATCTATGGCAAGTCAATTCAACGAGACTGTTTCTACTCGGTACCACATGTACAACAGTCTTTTTCTTAATCTTCCATATTCCGGAATTTACAGGACCGGTACACTGCTCCCTTTACTACAGCAATCGTGTGAAAATGGCTACGGAAAGGGTAAGGATCCCAAAGCTATCATTAAAAAATTCTTTGCAGACTACACGCCAAACGCAACACGTGACGAGCAGTTCGATCTCCTGTTTGGATTCGTCCAATATATTGAACGGCAGGTAGTACTGTTCGATTCCGTAGAAGATGCGGCCTTCGACGAGATAAACGATCTTAAGGGAAAAGGTACTATTGCCGAACTTCTGTTGCGAGCGGAAGCAGAGGGCGCGGTAGAGGAGCTGAAACAAAAACTTGCCGACTTCAGCGTCCGCGTTGTGCTAACAGCCCACCCAACCCAATTTTATCCCGGCAACGTATTGGCCATACTCAATGATCTTGAACAGGCCATTCGTGAAAACAGGCTTGAGCATATTAACCTGCTGCTGCGACAGCTGGGTAAGACAGCATTTATAAATAGACAAAAGCTGACGCCATTTGATGAAGCAGTGAGTTTGTCCTGGTTTCTGGAAAATGTTTTCTACGCCGCAGTGCCGGAGATCGTTACCAGGCTGATGAATGGGCTTAAGATGAAGCTGGATGACTGGAAAAATTTCGATTTGTTAAAGATTGGCTTTTGGCCGGGAGGCGACCGCGATGGCAATCCATTCGTCACACACGATATCACGTTGAAAGTTGCACAGCACCTGCAGCAAATATTGTCAAAGTGTTATTATCGCGATATTCGATTTTTAAAAAGACGGCTCACGTTCAAAGGAGTTGAGAACATTATCGCCAATGTCGAGCGAAAGATCTATCCAATGGCATTTGGGGGGAACGGTGAGATCTATAATAGTCCGGAGGAATTGTTGGCCGATCTTTTTGAAGCCAGAGAAATATTAATTAAAGATCACAAAGGGTTATTCCAAAATTTGCTGGAAGGATTTATCCTCAAAATTAAAATTTTCGGGTTTTATTTTGCGAGCATGGACATCCGCCAGGACAGCCGTAAACACGGTTACGCCTGGGATGCCATCATCGATAAACTCAAATCAAAGAACAAAAAGTTAAAGGAGTTTGACGATTTGTCCGAGAAGGAAAAAATCGAGACGGTGCTCTCGCTGAAATTCAATCCGAAGTCTTTAAAGTTCGAAGACGAATTTGTGCATGAACTGATCGAAAGCATTGATATTATCACTAAAATACAGGAACACAACGGTGAAGATGGCTGCCATCGTTACGTTATAAGCAACTGCCAGTCGGCTCTCGATGTTATCAGGGTGTATCAACTTGCCAATCTCATTGTAGGTAAAAACGGCGAGTTGCCTCTGGATATCGTTCCACTTTTTGAAACCATAGAAGACCTTTCCAACGCGCCTGCTATAATGCAGTCATTGTATAACGTTGATGTATACCGCGAACACCTGATCAGACGGGGATCCAAACAAACAATCATGTTGGGATTTTCTGACGGGACCAAAGATGGAGGGTATCTCCGTGCAAACTGGTCAATCTTCCAGGCTAAAGAAAATCTCACACGAATTTCCCGCGAGCAAGGTTTTGTCGCTGTATTCTTCGACGGCCGTGGCGGACCTCCGGCGCGAGGTGGTGGAAACACGCACGACTTTTATGCCTCACTGGGCGATAGTATTGAGGACAATGAAGTTCAGGTAACCATTCAGGGGCAAACCATCAGTTCCAATTTTGGCAAACCGGTATCATGCATATTCAACCTGGAACAGCTGCTTTCAGCAGGTATCGAAAATGATGTTTTCAAGATCAACCGAAACCAACTAAAAGCGGATGAGATCCAACTTCTCAACAGTCTTGCCAAGGAAGGCCATAAAGCTTACCTCGACCTGAAGCAGCATCCCAAATTCGTTCCATACCTCGAGAAGATTACGCCATTATCCTTTTTCGGGGAGATCAACATTGGATCGCGGCCGGTAAAGAGGAATCAGGGAAGTCTGAAGTTTGAGGATCTCCGTGCTATACCATTCGTGGGATCATGGGCCCAGATGAAACAGAACATTCCGGGCTCTTATGGTGTAGGCACAGCGTTGAGAGAGTTGAAGAAAAAGGGTAAGATGCCGATCCTGAAAAAGCTATTTAAAGAATCACTATTTTTCAGAACGCTCCTAAGCAATAGTATGATGTCGATGACAAAATCGTACTATCCTGCGACTGCTTATCTTGCAAAAGATAAAGAATTCAGTGTCTTATGGAAAAAGATGTACGCCGAACATAAGCTATCAACGGAGATGATACTGGAAGTTTCGGGACTGAGTGAGTTGATGGAAAATACGCCAATGAATCGTGATTCTGTAAAACTGCGAGAGCGAATCGTTCTACCACTTATTACCATCCAGCAGTTCGCGCTACAAGCGCTTCGAAACAAGGAAAAATCGGAAGAGCAGTATGAGAAGCTATACAGGAAGCTGGTGGTTCGTAGTATGTTTGGAATTATTAATGCCGCGCGAAACTCCGCTTAGTCCTTTGGGCGTGGATATTTTCCATTACAGTATAGAGAGGTAGTTTAAATGTCCGGATTTCCTGATTACTTTATTTGATATCTAAAGATTTTGCTGTCGATTACATTCCTTTGCGTACACACTTGTTAGCGGTTAGATTATAAAATGCAGGGGGTCACGACGAAATCACGAAGGAGCCACGAAGAACACTACGCGGAGCACTAACTTGCGTTTTGTCCTTTGTGGTTCGTGGTGAACGCCGTGTCCGGCATTTTACAACTGGCAGCAAGCCATTTAACTTCAAAACACAAGTATCCAGTGACAGAAGAAGCTTTAATCAAGATAGTATTAGACGAGGCTTTCCATGTACACAAGAAAATAGGGCCGGGGATGTTGGAAAGCGTATACAAAACCTGTCTCGCCTATCGGCTACGAAAACGAGGACTAATTTTGGAAATAGAGAAACCAGTGCCTGTATTCTTTGAAGAAGTTAAGATGGAATGCGGGTATCGTGCCGACATCCTTGTCGAAAAAAAGGTAATTGTAGAAACTAAATGTATTGAGGGTATTGGTCCCCTTCAGGTGGCACAGGTATTAACATATCTTCGTTTTTTGCAATTGAGATATGGATTAATTCTGAATTTTGATGTTCTGCTATTAAGGGACGGTATCAGACGGGTGTTAAATGGATTTGGCGAGACCCCTGATAGGGCAACCAACTTTCAACCACTTCTGGACTAGGCGCAGGTCGAAAAATCAATTAATGACATTCTCCGTAATAATCAGTTCAACCCCATTGGCAGTCGCCTGATATTGACGCAAAGGCCTCCATGCAGGCCCGCCAATAGGCAGGCCGGTTGAAAAGTCGAACATTGATGAGCAGCAGGGGTCGGTCATAAACAGTCTGGAAGGGTCGACATTCACCGTTGCACAAGCCTGGTTAGGCGTATAGGAACAGTTTCGCTCGTACGCATGATAGACTCCCACGTCCTGACAATAAACGATTATGCCTCTGACACCTCCCTGGTTAATTTCCTTATATCCTCCTTTCGAAGCCAGCGCAATATTAGACGGCAGACTCAAGTCGATTACAATGTCAGGGAAACTCGAAGGCGGTATTTCGTCGTCGCTCAGATCGCGCGAGCAACCCGCAACAATGAGCATCGCGAAAAATACTTTGCCAATAAATCTTTTCAATCCTGAAGATGTCCCCTTCATATCAATAATCTCCCGAAACATTCCTTGTTTATAAAACCGATTGAAACTGTCGCAGAAACCGCACATCATTTTCGGAAAAAAGTCGCAGATCGTTGATCTGATAACGAAGCATTGTTACCCGCTCGATGCCCATTCCGAAGGCAAACCCGGTATACTCTTCTGGATCGATATTACAGTTTCTCAATACATTGGGATGCACCATCCCGGACCCTGCAATCTCTACCCATCCCGAGTGCTTACAAACGTTGCAGCCGCTGCCTTTGCAGATCAGGCAGGAGATATCGATTTCTGCACTTGGCTCTGTGAAGGGGAAGAACGACGGACGAAATCTTATTTTGATATCGTTACCGTACATTTCCTTCGCGAAGTGATATAATGTCTGCTTGAGGTCTGAAAAGCCGACATTCTTGTCAATATAGAGACCTTCCACCTGGTGAAAAAAGCAATGAGCCCGCGCTGAGATGGCTTCGTTTCGGTAGACGCGTCCAGGCATAATAGCGCGCAGTGGAGGCTTTTGCTGCTCCATCATCCTGATTTGAACATTGGATGTGTGTGTTCTCAGCAACAGATCCTGGTCGCTGCCGTCAACGCCCTTTTTCCTGATGAAGAATGTATCCTGCATTTCGCGTGCGGGATGATTCTCCGGAAAATTCAAAGCTGAGAAGTTGTGCCAGTCGTCTTCGATCTCCGGTCCATCCATTACATTGAAACCGAGCCTTTCGAAAATCTCAATGATCCGGTACTTTGTAAGGGTAAGTGGATGCAAGTTTCCAATTTCGTTCGCTATCGGAGGCAGCGTCAGGTCAATGTCGTCGGAAGCAGTGGGAGCAGAGTCAAGGCCTTCCGTCAGTTCAGCAAGCTTTGATTCGGCCGTCTTCTTAAGTTCGTTTAGGACTTTTCCAAGATTCTTCTTCTCTTCTGCAGCAACCTTTTTCAATTCTTCAAACAGTGCACTGATCTCTCCTTTTTTGCTGGTATATTTCTGCCTGAACGTTTCCACGTCCTTCTTGTCCTTAGCCAGGTAAGACTTCACTTCCGTTAACAGCGTCTGAATTCGTTCTTCCATTGTTATTGTTCCTCGTATAACGCTTCAAAATTACGGTTTTGAGGGAAACCGCACTAATACTCTGTAAAACGATTAAAGCTTGTTGATGATCAGCCGGTCAAGCGATACGCTTAGCAGGAACGACAATACAATCACTCCCGATAGCACATAGGCATCGTTGAGATGACTAAAGATGATTGCCAGCGCGATAAAGAAGATGTGCACAGCCGCAAGGATCAACGTAGTTTGGCTATGGCGCATTCCGAGGCGCATAATGGCGTGATGCACGTGACTTTTGTCGGGATGGAATGGCGACTGTTTTTTTGAAAGTCTAAGGATGACAATGCGCAAAGTGTCCACCAGCGGAATAATGATGATGCATGCAGCCGTTCCGATGGAGGCGTCGAATTTATAGGGAGTCATGGCCGGAAGGCTGTAGTTCGTATTGATAAAGTGAATGGTGAGGATTGCGAGCATCATCCCAATGACCAGGGCTCCCGTATCACCCATGAATACCTCTGAGGGCTCCCAGTTGAAAATAAGGAAGGCGAAAATTGCACCGAGCATAGAGAAAGCCAGGATAGAAAAGATCCGGTCACCAATTAAAAAGAACCAGATGCCGAAAGCGAGAAGAGCGACAATCGCGATTGTTCCTGCAAGCCCGTCGAGGCCGTCGATAAGGTTAAAGGAATTGGTTATAACGATAATGGTCAGGTAAGTGATGAGGTAGCTGACCAGGTCAGGCAATTCATAAATTCCGAAGAGGCCGTAAAACGTCTTAATTCTCAGATCGAACAAAAATATTAATAGCGAGGCGGCCATAATCTGGCCCATTAGCTTCACCATTGCCCGCAGGGGAACCAGGTCGTCGCGAACGCCAATAAAGAAGATCACAAACAGGGCGACGAGGATGAATTTGATATGGCCCCAATCCTCCTGCACATCGGTCCAAATGACCGTTGATATGAAGAACCCGACAAAAATTGCAATACCGCCCATAGAGGGCGTTACCTTTTTATGGATTTTCCGTCGGCCGGGCACATCCACCAGATTCTTCCTTAGCGAGTATTTAATAATCACCGGAACGATCAAAAAAGCTATAACAAAAGAAGTTATCGCAGCAGCGAGTTGTTCAGCCATAAAAAATCAAAAGTGGGTAAAAATAGTGAAATAGAGGATTGAAATCCTATTCTGGCGGCTACTCTATCTTTTTGCGAGTTTGTACCATTCCACC
>CAMLER010000255.1 GCA_946478915.1 uncultured Chryseolinea sp. | reverse complement strand
GTCGCTGTCCTCACACCCTGCGCCCGAAGAATGCGAGTATTACCTTTGCGGACCCCCGTTGATGAACGCAGCGGTGTTGAAGATGCTGGATGAGATGGGTATTCCGAAGGAAAACATTCGATTTGACGATTTTGGAGGCTGACGCTGATCCTGAAATCGTTGTAGAAATTTGCCTGGAATCGAAATTCTTGCTACCTAGGTGGTCCAAACCGCCTGGACCTGAAAAGATCAGCTGCCATATTCTTTTTGGTAATATTCCTTTTCAACATAGGAGGATATAATATTGTCTTCTGGGCATTAAAATCGGGAGCAAAAAAGGATATGTTGCACCGATTGGACGCTGACGCCTATAATGAAGCTGATGTCGTGGTGCTTACATTGCCAGTCTCGTTACCCTATTCCATCCATAATCCAGTCTACGAACGCACAGTGGGCGAAGTGGAATATCGCGGCGAGTTTTACCATCTTGTGAAGCAAAAAGTTGAGAATGACACTATATTCATGGTTTGTGTAAAGGATGCAGAGCAAAAACGCATTCAGCAAAGGCTAAATGAGTACACGAATCTTTCCAGTGATATTCCATCTGATGCTAAGAAAACCATTGACCATTTAGGCAAACTTTTTAAAGACTACACGGCCTCTAAATCATATCGGCCCTCGAAATTTTTGCAATTAAAATATGATTTTGTGTACGCTGAAAATTCGCTGAGAATTACCCAGCGCAGCATACCGATCGACTCACCGCCGCCTCGTTTAGCATGATAAAAATTTCCTTTTGGAAAAATTTATCTGGCACTATGTTCCCCCTTCTCTGATCGGGGTATAACTGCCTGGAACTCTATTTAATCCACTAAACACTACTTATGAAATCTCGTTTTTACTATTCCTTACTTTTATTGGCGTTTTTAATTATCGGGTATAACCTCGATTCGAACGCTCAAGGCTGCGTAGCCGTTCGCAACATGTCTTCCTGGTCGATGGGTGCCGACTCTATCCAAAGCAAGTCCTGGCAATTTTCCTTGAACTATCGCTATTTCCGCTCCTACAAGCATTTCAGAGGTAGCCATGAGGAGACAGAACGCGTTGAAATGGGAACCGAAGTTATTAATAATGATAACTCGATTCTGCTTGGAGTTTCTTATAATCTGAGCAATCGTTGGTCTGTCTCGACAGTGATCCCATATCTTATTATCGATCGCTCTTCTTTGTATGAGCATTATGGAAATCCGACTCCCTCCAATCCTACAATAAATCCACGCTTTCATACGCAGGCACGCGGTCTTGGAGATATGAGAATAAGCGCATATTATAATGCAGTACAGACAGAGAAGTTTGGACTTACCCTTGGACTGGGATTCAAGTTGCCAACCGGAAATTATGAGACAAAAGATTATTTCCATAAGAAGGACTCTGAAGGTCAGGACTCTCTTGTGTATAAGGTAGTTGACCAGTCAATCCAGCTTGGCGATGGCGGATTCGGATTTATTACAGAGTTTGATTTATCATATAACATAAACCACTCCGTTGGTGTATATGCATCCGGACTTTATCTTTTCAATCCAAGAAATACCAATGGTATTTTAAGAAGTGACAATCTTACAAATGGCATTCTTCGTTCAAACGAATTCTCAGTGGTCGATCAGTTTGTGTTTAGAGCTGGTGTACGGTATACATGGAAAGGATTTCAAATTGGACTCGGCGGCCGCTATGAAGGAATCCCTTCCGAAGATGCTATCGGTAAGAGCGAAGGATTCAGAAGACCTGGATATATAGTGTCCCTTGAACCTTCCGCTTTGTATACAACCGGAAAGCACACATTTAGTGCAAGCGTGCCGATCGCCATGTATCGCAACCGGGTTCAAAATACAATTGACAAGGAAAGAACAAAAATTACTGGCAACTATCAAATTGGTGATGCCGCATTTGCCGATTGGTTGTTGTCCATCACTTATTCTTACAGACTACAACGATAAGCAATGTTATTTTGCAAAGAAGCCGGCTTTAATGAGCCGGCTTTTTTCTAATTAAGCGCTGGGATTTGTAATTGTACTCGCGTCCCTTTTCCGACTTCCGATTCGATATTGATATTTCCATTCAGCTTTTCGACTGCTTCTTTAACTATGTACAACCCAAGTCCCGACCCGGCTCCGTCATCGGTGGCCCTGTAAAACATCTTGTAAACGTTGGGCAAATGATCCCTTTCAATACCCTTACCGTTGTCTTCTATAGCAACCGTTGCCGCATTTCCGTTTATATCAACGTTGACTTTGATGACAGGATCGCGGCCATTTCGATAACGGATCGCGTTTGAAATAATATTATTAAGAATAACCTTTAAGCGCCAACGATCGGAGAAGAATGGTTGATGTTGATTGACGAGGATGACCTTTTCAACATTCTGAACAGCGTTCGTGGCAAATTTTAATTGTGTAAAGGTTTCTTCGATTAACGATTGAAACATGATTTCTTCGCGCTTTACTTCCAGTCGGGAATTTCGGGATTGATCCAATATCTCCTTGATGAAGACATCTTGTTGCAGGGAGCTCTTTTGAATCATATCCAGGTACATATCCTTCATGTGGATATCGATGTCCTTTTTGGCGAGGTTTACCAGTCCAAGTACCGATGCAATAGGAGCCCTGAGATCATGCGACACACTATATACAAAATTGTCAAGCTCGGTGTTCCTTTTTGACAGTTCCTGGTTAGTGCGCTGAATTTTTTCCTCTGCCCGTTTACGGATTGCAATTTCTTCCTCGAGGGCGCTCGTTCGTTCGCGCACCATGGTTTCCAGGTTCTCGTTAAACACAAGCAACTTATTTTGCACTTCAAATCGCTCCTTTACAGTGGCTGATAGAATGATAATCGAAATGCTCATCACTCCAATAAATATCTGAAGCAATAACATGGAATCGTAGGGGTCGCCCAGGTTAAAAGGCCCCAGGCCCTGTATGGTGAAATGCATCGAAATCAGTGATGTTATCAGAATTCCACTGATGGCCACGATAAGATCGAACCGAAAGGCAAGCCATAGCAGAAAGGGAAGCACCAGAAATGGCAGAGCTCGCTGCAGCGCGGGGAAAAGTATGTCGACCTGCATAAGCAAATAAATGCTGAACATTGTAAGAATTAATACTCCCACCTCTGTCATTTTCTTTGCGGGTATTCTGAACGTTGTTTTTTGCGTTAGAGAGAGAATTAACGGTGTAAAAAGAAGTATGCCCACTACGTTGCTGATCCACCAGGAAAAACCGGTTCGGAGAACTTTTGAAGCTTCGATTAGATTGTTAATGTATAGCCCCCACGTTGCGATTGATGCAGCGAGGAAGCACATGGTCATTGACACGAAAAGAAATCTGAATGCATTCCTGGTGCTGCGAAACGGGAAGTCAGACTTGATCCAGTTTTTAACAAGATAGTAGCCTGCTAAGGCTTCAAAAGTATTGCACACAGCAATCAGGCTACTTGTCAGGATTATTTTCTGCGCTGGAATGTCACCAGCATTCCAGAATGCCATGATATTGGCAACCAAGCAGCCGATAGCAATGCCTGGCCACGTCTGACGTCCCAGGATAATAATGAGCGCGAAAGCTATACCGGATGGTGGCCAGGCGGGAAGGGCATTCGTCTTATCAAAAGCAAAAAAATACCCCAGAAGCGCGGCCAAATAATATAGAATAGCCACGATTATGATGCGCGCATCAAGACTGTCCTTAACCCACAATTTTCGATTGAAAATTAATCCACTCATTATCAAATAAATATACGACTTCGGAGAGCGGCTATCCAGCGACATCACGGGACATAAAAATTGATACGCTGTTCTGCTTTTTTAATGGGTTGAACGGGATCAGTTATCAAAAGCAACCATCACTTTTTTTTGCCCTTTCTTCTTTGTGTTATATTGACTCGATTTTGAATTTATGGACCTTACTATTCTTTTTTCTCCGATCGACGAATCCATTTATGCAGGAATAACTTCTCCATCAAGTTTCTACAGAAGTATTCATGCGTTCACCGAAAAGATGCCCGACTTTCGGGGGGCTCACCTCGCAATGTTTGGTATCGGCGAGGAAAGGGGCTCGGATAGCAACAAAGGAACAGCATCGGCACCAGATGAGGTCCGCAAAAAACTTTATCCTTTGAAAAAAGGTCCAGGAGCTTATAGAATCGTAGATCTCGGCAATCTTAATATCGGACACGATGTGAGCGAGTCGTATGTTCGTGTCAGTGAGGTTTGCCGGATGCTGCTTGAGCATAACGTGCTTCCTGTCATTATTGGCGGATCTCATGACCTCGACTACGGCCAATTTTGTGGATACGAAACACTGGAGAAGTTGGTAAGTTTTTTAAACATTGATGCTACCCTCGATCTCGAAGAGAAGAAAGACAGCTCTGAAAGTCGCCACCATATACACAAAATTTTGCTGCACGAACCGAATTACTTGTTTAGCTATACGCACCTTGCATATCAAACATATTTGATCGATCCACACGCAGTAGGAATTTTAGAACGACTTTACTTCGAGGCATTTCGGGTTGGAGAGATACGTACAAATCTGCAAGAAGTTGAGCCGACCGTTCGGAATGCCGACATGCTTGCATTTGATATTACAGCGATCCGTTCATCAGACGCACCGGGAAATGCCAATGCTCAACCTTTCGGTCTTACCGGAGAAGAAGCATGTCAAATCTGTTGGTACGCTGGACTAAATGAGAAATTAAGTTCAATTGGCTTTTACGAATACAATCCGGCCTTCGATGATGTTCACAAGAAAACTGCCGCTGTGCTGGCAACGATGATCTGGTATTTCATTGAAGGGTATTATAACCGAAAGAACGAACAGAATTTCAGAAGCAACGACTTCATGAAGTATTCAGTTTCGATGCCAGTTGAGCCGGAGGTTATTGCTTTTTACAAAAGCAAATTCAGTGAAAAATGGTGGATGGAAATTCCCTACGCGGGCGGATTGGAAAAATATTCCAGGAATAGTATTGTGCCTTGTAGTTACAGCGACTATCAAACAGCAGTGAAGGGTGAAGTTCCAGATCGCTACATCAGTACGCTGGCGAAGTTGCTTTGAAACGTCAGGGCCTGAAATCAAACAACATTGTTTAATTGTTCTTTGATCTTTTCAAGCTCTTCTTTCATTACAACAACATGCTTTTGAATTTCTGCGTCACTGGCTTTAGATCCGATTGTGTTTATTTCGCGACCTATCTCTTGTGAAATAAAGCCCAGTTTCTTCCCATTCCCCTGACGCTCATTCAAGACCGTCATGAAGTAGTCAAGATGAGATTTTAGTCGCACCTTTTCTTCGTTAATATCGAGTTTCTCGATGTAAAAAATAATTTCCTGTTCGAGGCGATTTGTATCATAACCTTCCTCTCCAAAAAAATTAATCACGTTGTCTTTCAATTTTCCACGAACTCTATCCACTCTTTTAGGGTCAAGTTCGGCAACGTTCTCTAGTTCCTGATAAATTACACTGCAGCAGGATTTCAGCATCTTCTCCAGTACCTCTCCCTCCAATCTTCGAAATTCATCGCACTTGTTTAAAGCATCAACGAGACATGACCGCACCTGATCCCATTCCTCTTCAGTATTGGTCTCCTTAAGCTTTAGTTGGATCACCTCGGGTGATGCAAGGGCAATCTCGAATAGCTTGTCATAAGGAGCTATCACTTTGTCGGCAAGTCTTCTTAATTCACTATAGTAAGCAATAAATAGTTTTTCATTATAGGATTGCTTGATTTGGTCATCGCCATAACGCTGGTACTCCAATGAGATATTGACCTTTCCGCGCTCGAGTTTTTCGCTAACGAGATTTCGCACCTCGATTTCTTTGTCGGCGAAGACCTTCGGCAGGCGTAAATTCAGATCAAGAAACTTTGAATTAAGCGTCTTGATTTCAGCTGCAATCTGAACCTTCCCATCGTCCAGAGTGCATTGACCAAAGCCTGTCATGGATTTCAGCATGAATGATAGATTTGTTTATGAGACTGATGCAAAATACGAACATATTTTGCAAACTGGCACTCACACACCCGGAGGTATCCGTTGTCAGAAATCAAATCCGAGGGTAACATGCAACCTCGGTTCCGCAACTTCATAATTCTCGACAGGCCACGCTACATCAAATTTCATGTAATAGCCCAGCATCACCGTGCGCATACCCACACCGTAACTATACAGCCAGGGGTTAAGATAATTTTTCAGCTTTATGTTGAAGTGTTTGTCAGGACCTGTGTTGATCTCTTCATAGCTCACGCTATTTTCAGAATTAAATGGAGGCTTGCCTGACCAACTTGTTCCAATGTCGTAGAAAGCAATAAACTGCATGTTTCTAAGGAAGTTTGAAGAAATTGGACCACTCGACAAGGCCCTGATCAACGGCACCCTAAGTTCAGCGTTTCCGAGTATTACACTATTTCCAAAGATATTGGCGTAGTCAAATCCGCGAAGGCTGGTTGCAAATTCTACGAATAAAATGTCCTGGGTCTCCGCCGGGTAACCAAGGGGATTGAACTCCCCTTCACTGGTGGTACCGGTTGTTTTTGTATCGTTGAAAAACCAATTATCCATTCCTCCCAGCAAATATTTTTTGGGTGAGTTGCCAAAAAATGTTCCGGCAAATCCGCGAACGGCAAAAACGATTTCTTTATAAATTTTTTGATAGTGCCTTACATCTATCGAAGCCTGGCTAAAGCTGAGTTCTTTGTTTTCCAAACCCTGCCAATGCTGGAATGAGATCTTTCCACGGGTACCTTCTATTAGGTTAAGGCCCGTAGAAACAGAATTATCATAAATGATTTCAGATTTCGCACCCGCGTAGAAATTGTTCACCGGGGCAACAATGGGTGGTGCCGACGGATAATCCTCTTCCGTCAGATCTACTGAGCGCGCCAATGCGGCGAACGGCTTTACCGTGAACCTGATTCGGTCGGAGACCGGCAAAGATGCGCCGATTTCAAGTTTGTTAAGGGAGTAGTGATAAAGATTGCGTTGTGGTGCATTTTCTTCCTGCGGCGCGGGCCAACGAATTCCTTTTCTGTCAAACCGGGCGCTGAAATCGATCAATGATTTCAAATATTGAAACTCTCCATAAAAATCTCCATTTCTTAGATCCACGC
>CAMLER010000254.1 GCA_946478915.1 uncultured Chryseolinea sp. | reverse complement strand
AAAGAACACCATCAGCCGGAAGTTGAGCGATAGCCATGCTAAAACCGCATTCGTTGGACGCCCTTGTTCTAAATAAATATCATAGCGCGTCTTCATGACAAAATAAATAGACAACAATAGCAACGGGGCCAATATATAACTCAGAACACCTATCCGCCGATGCAGTTTTATCTTTTTATTCAGAATGAAGATCGGCTGCACCAATAACATCAAGAGCCAGCCCATCATCATCATGCCATGAAAATGCTGTGCAATTGTAAAACCATCAAATTGGGGAAAATGCCTGATATACGTCTTAAAGAATCCAACATGCACCAATACGCTCAGCAAAATGATTCCAATTATTATCCATAGTATAGTATTACGGGAAATAAATGAATCGGTAAGCGGGACTGACCCATTTGATTCTACCCTCTTCGCCTTCGACAATAGTTCGTCCTGTTTCACGATATGATTTTCTGCATTATCCCTGGTCAATTCCCCACGCGATTGCGCTCTTCTTCTGATGCTGACTTTACGCTGACCGATCTGAGTTTACTATTTCCGAATGATCGCGTATAGGTAACTCGGACAAAGCGATTAAACCAGTGATAGGTCCACCTTGAATAAAATTCTGCGTCCGAGTCAGTCTTTAACCGCCAAACGTTTGTGTTCAAAATGTCATCGGCTGATAATCGAATTATTCCATGTCTACCCATATCTTTTTGAATGCCAGCATTGAGCGATCCGGAGGGAAGGAATTGTGTGAGACCCAGGAGCGTGTTAGATTGATAGGTCCCCGATATCTCAGCTGAAAAATTCTTTGGCAACCTAATCTGATTTGTAATGTTCAGGCTAACACCATATAGGTCCCGACTGATGTTGTCAACCATGTGTGCAGTCCTCGCACGCTGCAGCTGCGCCGTGGCGCTGGTTTGAATATCCCACCATGGAGCAACGGACGCCCCATACGACATTGTCAGTGACACGGTGTTCATATATTTTAGATTTTCTGACCTGTACGTGATGGTGTTTGCCTCACTATCGAGTTCAGGTTGCATAATTACAATCTCTCTCCGGGTATGGGAAAACTGAGCTGAAATCAACCATTGTTTAACGTGGTATGTTGCCGAAACTGCGTCAGCGATTGCGGGATATAGCGACGTGTTCCCCGCTGAGAAGGTTCTCGGTCCCCAGAAAAATACGTATGGCGCGATATCATTGTAGGTCGGACGGGAAATCCGCTTTGAATACGAGAACTGGATATCTTTCTCCGACTCAAGCGATCTTTTTACAGAAAGACTTGGAAAAAAATAGCCGTACTTTCTGTCAACCAAATTGTCCTGGTATGGCATGCCGATATTGGTATGCGTATACTCGTACCGTAGTCCCCCGTGAATCTGCCATCTTTCTGCGTTATTCCATTTTGCAGACAAATAACCCGCGTAGATATTTTCCTCAAGTTTGGAAAAAGATGAAAACGCCGGATCAACGACCCAATTATCCTCCTCCTCCCGAAGTGTAAGCACGTCATTGTCCAACGTAGATGCCACAGCTTTCACACCCGTCTCCAATGAGAGCGCTTCCGAAAGCTTGTATTGATAATCCGTTTTTGCAACCAGGAACCTGATCGGAGTAGACTTACTAAGGTCTATTTTAGATTTCTCAGTTGTATTGCCTTCTAGATGCGTCGCTAAATTATCATAGGTCGACGGATTATCGTTTTCGTAGTACAGGTAGTCGAAGCCAATGCTGATTTCACTTCTGTCAGTCATTTTTGTTTGATATGCAACCGAAGCAGTTGCGCTTTGCCATAGATTTTTTTCCCAGACCAACATAGACGTCAGGGTTGTCGAATCCGTACCTACTTGATTCGTATCATCGGTGTTCGCATCAAGAGTCCAGTTCCTTCTATAGCCGGTTAATAATAAGTTTATGGACGAGTTATCGCTAACTCTCCACTCAAGGCCCATACTTGCGTTCTGCTGAACGGTGAAATTTTCGCGATGGCTATAGGCCGAAATGCGCTGTGGTATACCGTTGTTAAATGACCTTGTGTCCGACCGATAGTAATGTAGATTACGATTCGTTGAAATCCCGTAATCTGCAAAAAAAGCAAGTCGCTCGTTCCTGTGGTTGACATTAAAGTTACCCCCAAATGCATCCGCCCACCTCGCACCTGCCATCAAGCTAAATGACCCATTGGTCCCCATTGTTTCATCTTTTTTCGTTACAAGATGGATGATTCCGCCACTGCCTTCGGCATCATATTGCGAAGGGGGACTAGTGATCAATTCAATTTTCTCCAGATTACTGGCGTTCATTCCATCCAGCATCTGAAGTACGACATCCAACGGAACCTGCATCGGCTTTTCATTTATCATTACTCTCACACCCTGCCTGCCATTTAGCGAAATCGTATTAGTCTGTTTGTTGACCGTCACCCCGGGAGATTTTTGAAGCACTTCCAAGATTGAGTTGCCCGACGATGTAATACTTCCACCCAGGTTTATGACTAGCCTGTCAATTTTCTGGTCCAGTAGTTGGCGATTTTCTTTTATGGTAACTTCATTCAACTCGGTAGAGGATTCCTGAAGAATAATATCACCAAGTTCGACATCACCATTCGCCACCGAAATAACTTGGGATTGATGTTTAGAATAGCCAATCATTGATATACTTACCATGTACATCCCCGGCGCAACTTTATCAAATGAAAATGCGCCTGACGTGTCCGTCACTACCCCGCTGACAAAAGTAGAATCATTCATCAATAGGACTACCGTTGCAAACGCCAGACTCTCTTTGCCATCTTTAATTCTGCCAGTGATGCGAGACTGCGCGAAGGCCTGAATTGAGCAAAATAAAATCAAAACAACTGGCAAGAGTTTCATCGGAGGCATGGCTAATTTGCGTGCTGTTTTAAACACAGGATTACTTAAAAGCCCTGGTCTTCTACGGCGGAGGGCGAATCCGTGTTCACTTTTTTAGAAATTTTAACAAATGGGATGATCATGGGCGCTGACTGCTTATATTCCTTATAGCGCGCTCCAAATTCTTTTAACAAATCGTTCTCCTCAAATTGAATGGCTGTCAGCATATAGGCCGTAGTCATTACCGCGAAAAACAAATGTGCAATTGTCATAGTAGGTGTTGACCAAAACGCGATCATGAAACCCAGATACAATGGATGTCTTACATACTTGTAAAAGAATGGTGTTCTAAAGGGTAATGCCCGATATTTTTCTCCGATGAAATAGAACCAGACCTGCCGCAATCCAAACAGATCAAAATGATTAATCAAAAAGGTGCTTATCAGCACTATTCCGAACCCAAAGAGGCAAAGGGTCTTGAGTAGAATTTTAATAGGCTCAGCCTTAAAGTTCCATATGACACCGCCCATCGGTTGCCAATACTTAAAAAGAAGGATGAGGCATAGACTTGCCAGCAATACATAAGTGCTTCGTTCAATCGGCTGGGGCACGATCCGGGTCCACCATTTTTTAAAGGCAGGTCTCGCCATGACGCTATGTTGTATAGCAAACAACGTCAACAGCGCAGCATTGACCATCAGTGCATAGCCCAACGGTGATTGTGGTGCACTATCTATATGCTTTGGTACCAGTATCGCGCTGACGAAACCTACAGCATAACAGAATGTTGCAAAGAAGATAATGTAGGCCAGGAGGCCATACAAAAGAAATAGGACACTCTTTTTCATGAGGAATTTTGTTTTGGTTAATGAGTATTGGAGACCTTTTGACTACCAGGGAATCTTTCCAGGAATACTGAAAGTGAATTCGCACTGCCGGAAAAAAATCTTTCGAGGTTTCTTTACGACCAAAGTTGGAGAGACGGGCGTAGAAATGTGTTTAAACCTTGTTGCAACAGGTTTAAAGTTTTTTTTGAAGCATGCGTTATTCGTTATCAGTTAATAGTTAATAGTTAATAGTTAATCGGGTGTGGGTGTGCGCACGATCCGTTAATCGTTATCCGTTATTCGTGGCCTGTTATCCTGGTGCACCACACGAGGATAAACCGAAGAATATTTTTTACAGGAACAGAATTTGGCTCAACGCAGGCACTCCGATTAACGGTTAACGGATAACGGTCAACGGTCCAGGAAACCCATTGCGTTGGCAATCTCAACGAACTCAGGCTCGTTATGAAGTGGATAGAACTGTGGCTCTGTCATTAACCATGGCATTTCCATATCGTGGGATTGATAGGACTTTTTTAACCATTGCAATGCTGCTTCTTTCTCATTTAGCGCAGAATAGATAGCAGCAATAAAAAATGCGACAGATCCCTGGTCATTATTTGCCAGTCGGTCTTTTAGTTCTTTAACAATCTTCATGGCGCTCGCCCTGTCACCATCTTTTGCATATGCGGCCCCCATCCATCCCAACATCCGGGGATAGCGAATGCCTTCAAGCGAAATAGCCTTCTGGAAGTACTCAATAGACTCCTTATAACGCTTCATATTGAGCAACAGAAAACCGTGAGCGTCAAGGGTATAGTAATTGTTGAACATCTTAACCCTTGAAGTCGAAAATTCAAGAGCCTCCTCCATTCTGTTGTTATAAATGTACGCCAAATTGATTCTGCTATTAGGGTAATAGGGGTCTTTTTCATTTAGCCGTTCCGCATACATCATGGCTTCCTCGTGCCGTGACACAAAATTCAGGTAGTCAACATACAACGCCAGTGCATCTGGATGGTCATTGACGATTCCCATTTTATAATGACTTTCGGCGCCTTTGATATCCCAATCGTGATATAACTTGTAAAAGCCCATTAACATATGCGCCTCATCGAGTGTCGGCTCGAGCTGCAACGCTTTGTCCAGGAAGGGTTTTCCTTTTTCTAGTGCATCAAGGGCACTCAGTTCCGCGGACCAGATAGCAGCAAGCCCGATATAACTGTTGGCAAGGAATGCATAGGCCCGTGCATAGTTAGGATCCAGTGCGATAGCTTCCGTCAACAAATCAATTGAATTATGTGCGCCCTGGTTCGAATAGGTTCTGTATTCATAAATTGCCTTCAGGTACAGGTCGTAGGCCTTTGAATCGCGGGTATCGGTTTCAGAGAGCTTCGATTTTTCTTCCGGCGAGATCTCAGCATTCAACTCGTTTACCACGTACTGCGCAATCTCACTCTGGATCGCAAATACATCCGCCAATTCGCGGTTATAACTCTTGGCCCACACCTGTGTTTCCGTTTTGCCGTCAATAAGACGAACATCAATGCGAACCTGGTTATTGTCGCGCTGCACACTTCCCTCAAGCAACGCGGCGACACCGAGCTCCTTTGCAATCTCGCGCGCAGGCTTTGATGTCGCGCGATATTGTTCGACCGAAGTGCGGGCTATCACGCGAAGTTCGGAAACACGCGAAAGGTTTGTACGAATCGCTTCAATTACTCCCTCTGTGAAATATTCGGTCCGTTTGTCGGTCGAAAGGTTTTTAAAGGGAAGGATTGCGATAGACTTGTCGTTACCTGTGACAAATGGCTTTCGCGCATAATTGAAATAAATAAATCCTATAACTGTGGTGATAACAACGATGGCCGTCAAAACAGGAAGAGCTTGTTTTTTTGGCCTCACCGTTACGCTATCTTCAGCGATCGCATCTTCCTGAGAATGATTTGACAGCTCGATTGCTTTATGTTTTACCTCCCCTGGAGTAAACCCAAAATATTCATTGAAGCAGGTATTAAAATATGTGGCGCTACCGAATCCAACTTTATCTGCAACCTCGACTGCTGTCAGGTCCCCTTGCTTCAACAGCTCCATCCCGCGTTCAAGGCGATATTCGCGGATAAACTGGCTCACGGACTGGCCGGTGGTAGTCGTCAGCTTGCGATGCAACTGCGAGCGACTCATGCCCATCTGGCGCGCAAGTTCCTCTACTCCGAACTGATCATTGGTAAGATTTGCATCGACAGCTTTTCTCAGTTTGCCGAGAAACGTACCAAGAACTACATTCGCTGATTCCATGAAAATATTATTGTTACAAATTTATTGTCGGAAGACCTGGAAAAAAAATTGAGATGTCGTCATTCTCGTGACATCGTACTCAATAATCACAACAACTTTGCCCCTTAACACAGTCTCTCTCTAAGACCAAGGGTATAATACGTAATGTCGTAATCTACGTTTCGTTTGCGCGACACACATTAGTGGGCAAACAAAACGTCAAGATATTCTTGCCTGTCCTCGCTGTGTAACGTCAACCGGTTCCAATCAAAGTCAGGATTCATGATGTGATCCGGATTCGTACTATAGGGTTTGCCGAGCTGTTGCCGGGCCAGCTCGCGATAAAGCGGCGTGAAGCAGAACTCGGGATCGATCGTATCCTTGATCTTGATTATAAATTGACTCCAGGTTTGGTAGCTGAAACTGCTGCGGGAAGCAGGCGGCGCTTCATCAGCCGTCCAGGGCGAAATCAAAAGGTTGCCACCTTGGGGGCTCCATCCGTATGCGATGGCATCTGCAAAAAATTGATTTACAATATCCTGATATTCTTCCGGCACAAAATACACTGAGCGACCCGGGAAAATATACAGGGTGTCATAATAATGATAGTGATGCTGTTCAATGTAGACGGTATCGGTTTCATAGATGAAGACACTGTCAATTGTAGCGACATAGAAAGTATCAATTTCAGTTGCGACGGAATGAATTTCAACTGTGTCGGTCTTCCAAAAGGTCTTTTCGACGTACACCGTGTCCGTTTCTTTGATGGTCACCGTGTCCTTCTTGATGATTGTTACGGTGTCATGGACTGTTTCACCTTCCAAAAAAATTTCTTCCGTGCAGGAGCCAAGAATGACAATAGCGAGAAAAAATATGAGAGGACTTTTCATACGCTTGAGAGTTTTGCCCGAAAAGTATGGGCATGAAGAGCGTACTTCAATGACGAAAGTCAGTGGTTGGGGAGACTTTACCCCCGTGGTTCGTTATTCGTTATCCGTTATCCGTTATTCGTTATTCGTTATTCGTTATTCGTTATTCGTTATCCGATATTCGATATTTAGTAACTAACATCATTAATTCAAACTAAATATTCACCCGGCAAACTTCAAACATCAAACCCTGAACCCTTAACTTTTAACATGAAACCTTAAACTTTAAAACAAATTTAGTCCGTCGGATCCTCTGTCTCCAATCT
>CAMLER010000253.1 GCA_946478915.1 uncultured Chryseolinea sp. | reverse complement strand
GATCACAAGATCTTCGTCAATACCGATAACTTTTCCAAACCCTTCGCACGTATGACAGGCACCAAACGGGTTGTTGAAACTGAAGAAGTTTATGGATGGCTCGGTAAAGGTCATACCATCCAGTTCAAACCGATCAGTAAACGTACTCTTTTGCCTTCCTTCGGCATAGATTATACAGTCACCTTCGCCCTCAAAGAAAGCGGTTTGTACCGAGTCGGATATCCGGAACGTTGTGTCTTCATCCTCGGGATTTACACTCGCGCGATCGATGAGGATCTCAAACTCGTCATCTTTCGACTTGGTTTTGCTTTTTCCCTTCGCTGGCGCTTCTGCCAGCATTTCTTCGATAAACTTCACGTCGCCATTGACGAGCACACGCGCGAACCCTTTGCTAAGAAGCAGGTTTAGCTCGTCATTCAGTTTCCTGCCTTTTTTTATGGTTAACGGACAGGCTATCATAACACGTGTGCCAGCTTGCAGACCGTTGATGAAATCGACAACAGAGGTGACAGTGTCGCGTTTTACTTCTTTCCCACTGATGGGTGAAATTGTCTTGCCAATTCTCGCGAAAAGCAGTTTCAGGTAATCGTATATTTCAGTTGTCGTGCCAACAGTCGACCTCGGGTTGCGGGTGTTTACCTTTTGTTCTATCGCGATAGCGGGTGAAACTCCCTTTATGTAATCCACCTCAGGTTTCTCCATTCTGCCCAGAAATTGTCGCGCATAGGAGCTGAGGCTTTCCACATACATCCGCTGACCTTCTGCAAAAAGCGTATCAAAAGCAAGTGAAGATTTACCTGAGCCTGAGAGTCCGGTTATAACAACGAGTCTATTCCTGGGAATGGCGACGCTCAAGTTTTTTAGGTTATTAACCCGGGCGCGTTTGATGATGATGTATTGTCGCGGGTCCAACTCATCCAAAAGCGAATCCCGGTCTATATATTGTTTACTAAGCGATGTATCCAAAATTGATGTCAATTACCTCTGCTAAACTTACACTACGGATTTAAAGTTTGCGAAGGTGAGGTAAACTTAAGAAAAAATGCTTTTTCAGGTCAGTTTCCTGCTTTTCGATAAGTGAAATCAGGGAATGCCGAAGTTAATCAACCGTGTAAGTACGCCGCTAGCGCTAAGAATCGAAATCAGGGTCGTAGCTGGCCTCGCGATTTCCACGTCTTCCGCCTTCTTCGTCGTAGTCAGCGTCAGCATCACCGCGGTCGGCTTCAAAGTCATCGGGACCATCGAATCCATCATCTGGCTTATCGATATCATCTTCCTCCTTTGAATCGACGTCATATTCGCCAGAACTATTTTTGGTCACCGGAACCTTGATCAGGTAGATGGCATCTTCAGTATCTAGGGGAAAGACAAAAATCGGCTCCTTTTTTGCATTAGTGATGCGAGAGATATTAGCCTGATAACCATTTGGATATTGCTGATGGATCAATTCAACCAGGTCTCCCGATAAATTTTCTAGACTTTTAATGATTTTTTTCTTGCTGATAGCCATACTATAAACCAACACTGGAATTGGGAGCAATTAGCTAAACAAATTGTATGACAGGCAAGAATTTTCTAAGTTTTTTTTGGTGCTAAACAAAAAGTTTCTATCTTTTCAAACCAATTTGTTCCAATAACCCCACACAATATCGAAAGAGACGTCTACGTTACCTAAATGTGAGACAGAATGATTGACAGCAGATTAAGCGACAGCCAACTAGTGTCGCTCTATCAACACGGTAACGATGAAGCTTTCGAAATGCTATTACATCGACACAAATCAAAGGTCTATACAGCGATTTATCTGATCGTCAAGGACAGATATACCGCCGAAGATCTCCTGCAAGAAACCTTTGTTAAGGCTATCAACACCATCCGGTGTGGTAAGTATAACGAGGAAGGCAAGTTTTTGCCCTGGATAAGCAGGATTGCGCACAACCTGGCGATCGATAATTTTAGAAAGAATAAACGGTATCCCGAAGTAGTGTTGGAGGATGGAAGCCGCCTTTTTAACTCAATGGATTTCGCGGATGAGTCTGCCGAAGAAAAACAGATCTTCAGAGACACGCGGACTAAATTGAGGGACTATATAAAAGAGCTGCCTCAGGAGCAAAAGCAGGTTCTAATCATGAGACATTACCTGCAGATGAGTTTTCAGGAGATCGCTGAACGCACAAATGTTAGCATTAATACCGCTCTTGGAAGGATGCGGTATGCGCTAATTAATTTGCGCAAGAAGATGGTCAAACACAGAGCCTATGATACAAACTTTTACCCAAACGGACTTGATCAGGTATTTATACCACGAGACTACGGAGGAGGAGACCAGCAGAATTGACAACGCACTGGTTCGCGACAGCGAGCTGCAGGCGCTTTATTCTGAACTTTGCACCATGAAAAAAGACATGGATAACGCCAGGCTAGAACCATCAGCGGGCGTGGTAAGATCAATTTTGAGCTACTCCCGGACACTGCAGGAGCGGCCTTCTTAAAACTAAAAGCTCCCGCTGGAAGGCGGGAGCTGTTTTTTTAGAGTTCTTTGATCTCAACTTTGCGCCACCGTACTTTTACGCCGCCGCCGTCGTGAATCTGGAGTGCAATCTTTCCGGTAACTGAGCCGATCTTCTCATCCTCCAGGGTAATCATTTTCGTTCCATTCAGGAAAGTTTCAACCAGGTCGCCCTTGACTCTAACGGTCAGGGTATTCCAATCTCCTTCTTTCAAAACATGGTCCAGGCTGGGTTCAGGTTTTATGAGCCATTCCCTTCCATATGATTCGTAAATACCACCAGTGGAGTGTCCCTTCGGCGCAACCTCAGCTTGCCAGCCGGTGATTTTTGTTCCTTCAATCGAACTATGAAAGAAAACGCCACTGTTTCCGTTCGACTCTTGCTTAAATTCTACCGTTAGCTCAAAATCTTTGTAATCTTTGTTACTGGCCAGGTAGCCATATTGTTTGTCGGGACCGCTTTCGCAAACAAGTTCTCCATTCTCTACGTACCATTTTTCCGTTCCGTGAACCTTCCAACCTTTTAAGTTTTTCCCGTTAAAAAGTTTAGTCTGCGCGAAGGCGTTGCTGAAGAGTAAGGTCAGCAGCGCAAGTGTTAATATTCTCTTAGTCATGTCTGTGTATGTTTAATGCGTTCTTGAAAACGAAGTTGTGTAAAGATGTGATAAACTTTACAAAAGTCATGCAAATCAAAAAATACTTGGCCATAAACAGAACACACACAACAATTCTTTTCTTTGCAGCGTGAAAGTTTTAATGCTCCATCAACATTTTAATACGCCTCAAACCGGTGGAGCGCTTCGATCCTATTACCTGGCGAAAGCATTGGTCGATCGGAAAATGGAAGTGGCGGTTGTTACGGGATACAATGGAACAATCTACAAACGGGAAAATATAGAAGGTATCGAGGTGCATTATCTACCTGTTCCCTATGATAACAAATTTGGTTTTTGGAAGCGAAGTTTGTCTTTCTTCAGATACAATCTGGGCGCAGTCAATTTAGCAGGGAAGATTAGAGGCGTTGATGTTTGTTATGCGATCTCTGTTCCGCTTACAATAGGGATAGCGGCATACTGGATCAAAATCCGGTATGGAATCAAATATATTTTCGAGGTGGGTGACTTATGGCCTGAAGCTCCTATTCAGATGGGATTTGTGAAGAGCTATTCGCTGAAACATTTCCTTTATTGGCTGGAGAAATTCATTTACAGGAATGCTTCGTCGGTTGTGGGCCTTTCACCTGCCATTAAAAGTGCGATCGAAGAAAAAGTTTCCGGAAAAGTTGTGCACCTCATTCCCAACATGGCGGATACGAAATTTTATTTTCCGGAAGCAAAGAGTGGGGATGTTCTGAGAAAGCTGAATGTGCCCGGAATATTCACTGTGTCGTATATCGGTGCCGTTGGGTTGGCGAATGGTCTGGACTATTACGTAGAGTGTGCACGGGCGTGCCAAAATGCAGGCATGCAGGTACATTTTATACTTTGTGGTGAGGGTGCATTGCTTGAATATTTCAAGCGTATCGCCAATCAGCTACAGCTCAAAAACTTTTCAATAATTCCTTTTCAGGATCGCGATGGCGTAAAAGAAGTTATGAATGTCACAGACGTCTCATTCATATGTTATAAGCCGTTGCCGGTGCTTGAAACGGGATCGCCAAATAAATATTTCGATGGGCTGGCAGCAGGAAAATTAATTGCGATCAATTTCGGAGGATGGATAAGGAAGGAGGTCGAAGAAAAAGGTTGTGGTATTTATTCGGACTCGCGATACCCAAGTGATTTTGTAAAGAAGATAGAGCCATTTGTTAATAATACCGAAAAATTGAAGCAATATCAGCGGGCCAGCCGTGCGCTGGCAGAGGAAAAGTATTCGCGGAAAATTTTGAGCAACAAATTTGCTGATATCTTTTTGGGTGGTCTGGGTTAAATGTGTTGGGCCTAGACTTAAAATTACTTTAACAGGAGGCTCCTAATGGAGCCTGCGCGGACTTGTCGATTTGTGCTACAAACACGGGGCTCCGATGGAGCCAGAGGGTTTCGTTCGAGGGCAAGATCGTAAAGTCGCACACACAAGCTGCCAGCTGATAACAGCTGACAACTGTCAGCAGTCACCTTATTCCAACACCTTCTCAACAATTTTTCCGGTCTTCTTATTCTTAAGAATTACTTTCTTAGCGCCGTAGTGCGTTACCTCTTCTTTCACCAGATAGTTGTCTTTATCATATTCCTGAAGATGGCTGTCTTTTGTGACACCCGTTTTTCCTCTCCATATGTCGAGCACCACGGGTTCCCATTTTTTGGTCTTTGCTGATTTATAGGCTGCGTCCAGTACGGCATTCACAATGTAGCCATCATAAAAGGTTTCCCTTGGTTGCTTGTTTTGTTCTAACGAATTAAACATGTCCATAAACATGTGATTGTATCCAAGCTCATTCAACTCATCGCCTACTGGAAAGAGCCATCCCTTATCGCTCTCAGCTTTTTCAGAAACATAATTAGCTGCTTTTCCTGTAGTGAACATTTCAAATCCCGTACGGAGAAAGTTATTGGTCCAGATAGTTCCTTCGGTCCCCATTACTTCATCGCGCAAATCCAACCCGCCCCGGAAAGTCCAGCTTACTTCAAACTGTCCGATTGATCCGTTCTCATATTTGACAAGTCCAATAGCATGGTCTTCTGCATCAATGGGTTTCACTTGCGTGTCAGCCCAGCACATAACCTCGATTGGCTTAATGTCTTTTCCGATATAACTTCTGGTGATCTCAACGCAGTGACATCCGAGATCCAGGATACAACCTCCGCCAGCTTGTTCAATATCCCAGAACCACTCGCTGTGGGGGCCAGGATGTGTTTCCCGTGATTTCGCCCACAGAATTCTTCCCAAGGCGCCGTTCTTCACACTTTCAATAGCCTTAATAAACTTTGGGGTGTAGACGAGGTCTTCAAGATACCCATTGAAAATGCCTGCCTTCTCTACGGCTTCTAACATACGCTTCGCTTCCGCCGCATTTCTGCCCAATGGCTTTGTAGTTATGACAGCTTTTTTATGTTTGCAGCATAACATCACTGCTTCTTCATGCAGATTATTGGGAAGTGAGATACAAACAACTTCAACCTCCGGTCTGTTGATCGCTTCTTCCATATTGGTGGTAGCGAAGGCGACATTGTAGTCCTTTGCAAATTTCTGGGTGCTTTCCTCTCTGCGCGAATAGATGGTTACGATCTTATCCTTGCTTCGGTATCCCTGCAACGAATCTGCGTAAAACCTTCCGATAAACCCTGAGCCTAGCATTGCAATATTCATATCCTGATGGTTTAGTGTGAGTTTTCTTGACTGAATTTTAATTTAAGCCCCTGCTACTTTTATTTCTTTTTTCTCCTTGAAAAAGAAAATAAAATATAACAGAACGGCAACAGCAATATATGCCGGAACGAACCAGATCTCCTTCCATTGCTGCACACCGTCCACCGTATAGTAGTCCGTTGTAAAACCGGAGAACCATGTGCCGATAAACATGCCAACCCCATACGTTGCAAAGGTGAACAAACCCTGAGCAGCATTCTTAATCTTTTCCCCCGCTTTCTTTTCTGTATACATATAGCCTGTTACGAAAAAGAAATCATAGCAGATGCCATGGAGAATAATTCCCGCATACAACATCCAAAGATTACTCTCAACATTTCCGTATGCAAAACAAACGTACCTTAATATCCAGGCCGCCATTCCCAGGAGCAACATTTTTTTGACGCCGATGCTGTTGAACAGAAAAGGAATTGCAAGAATGAACAACGCTTCGGATACCTGTCCAAGTGTCATTTTTCCTGCTGCGTTCTCCAGTCCAACGTCGTTCAAAAAGACATTCGCAAATCCGTAATAGAACGATAGCGGGATGCATACAAGAATTGCTGCTATGAAGAAAATCAAATATGGCTTGTCTCTGAACAAGACGAAGGCGCTTGTCCCCAGCGCTGCTGACGCCGTCGACGTTGTCGCTTTCGCCTTGGGAGGAGTATGGGGAAGAATAAAACTTATTAATCCCAGCGCCGCCGAGGCGAGTGCTGCCATGTAAAAAGTGCCTTCTGTTTTCTCAATTGAAAGTGATGCGATCATAAGACCAGCAACGATCCAACCCACTGTACCGAAAACTCTTATCCAGGGAAACTGTCGGCCCGGGTCAGTCATCTGTTGAAACGCGATGCTATTGGACAAAGCGATGGTCGGCATGTACAGGAGCGAATACACCACTATGATCCAATAAAATGCGGTGTTGTCTGTGATCTGCGTAGCAAAGTATAGTAGTGCAGCTCCGAGTAAATGTAATACACCCATAATACGTTGGGCTGCGAAAAATCGATCGGCCACCATTCCCACAAAAAACGGGGAAATCATTGTTGCAATTGCGAGCGCACTGTAAGCAGCGCCTATTTGTACGCCCGACGACTTCAGAAATTCTGACATGTAGGTACCGAGTGTTACGTACCATGAGCCCCATACGAAGTATTCCAGGAACATCATGATGGAGAGTTTCGTGAAGACGTTTTGATTCATAAATGAAAATTGGGAGAGAAATATACTTGATCAAAGCTACCGATAAAACGCGATGATGGGAATTTATTTAATTGGCGTGACACACGCACAGTTT
>CAMLER010000252.1 GCA_946478915.1 uncultured Chryseolinea sp. | reverse complement strand
AGCGTATTCAAGTGGTGAACTAAGTTGCATATTGCCATATCCCTTCGTGCAAGCCTCTACCCATTGCGTATAGTGTCCCGCTTCTGCACCCGGAACGCGTGGAAGCGACGGTGTCGGCAGGGTAGTTTCCTTCATGCGCGACGTAGGGAGCAACGTAGGCATTTTATTATAATCACCCATTAGCTTCCCCTTGGTGCCTTCAAATATATAGCCGTTGCCGCCTGACCCCATTTCCTCTTCAGGAAGGAGCTCATCGGGTCTCTTTGGAAGCAGACCCCCATCCATCCAGGTAAAGTTGATGTCTCCCTTACCGTCTTTGCGTGGAAACTTAAGGTGAATAATGGATGACGCCGGACAGCTATCGCGATAATCTGCCACTTTGAAAAAATCAGCCCAGGCAGTTGTGGCGCTACATTCTACTTCTGTCGGATAATCAATCGGGAGAATTCTAAAGGCCGCGTCCATTACGTGGCATCCCATATCGCCTAGCGCCCCCGTTCCAAACGCCCACCAGCCTCTCCAGTTAAAGGGAAGATAAGCGGGATTGTAGTCGATATATTTTGCTGGGCCCAGCCAAAGATTCCAGTCTACCTCTTTCGGAACAGCGTGCTTGCCCGTGGGTGTAGGAATTCCTTGCGGCCACACTGGCCGGTTGGTCCAGGTCGTAACTTTAGTAACATCACCTATCAGTCCGGCGTCAACCATTTCTTTTGCAACGCGAACAAAATCAGCCGATGCATATTGATTGCCCATTTGGGTTACGACTTTATGTTTTTTTGCCGCCTCTGTCAGCATCCGGGCTTCATAAATCGAGTGGGTGAGGGGCTTCTGAACATATACATGCTTTCCTCGTTGAATTGCCGCCATAGCCGCAACGGCGTGGGTATGATCCGGTGTTGAAACGGAGACTGCATCAATTCCCTTATCCTCTTTATCCAGCATTACACGAAAGTCCTTATAATATTTTGCCTTCGGGAAATTCTGTTTTGACTTCACGGCCATCCGATCGTCGACGTCACAAAGAAATGATATTCGGGCTTTTGGATTAGCTGCAAACCCAGTCAGATCGCTTTCTCCTTTTCCACCGACACCAATCCCCGCGATATAAACCGTGTCGCTCGGTGGAATAAATCCTTTACCACCCAAAACAAACCGAGGGAGGATGGTGAAGGCAGCGGCAGAAAGCCCCGCATTCCGAATAAATTTTCTTCTGGATAGGTTCACTTCTTCGCTGATGTGTTTTTTCTTTGAAACCATATTAAATATTGTTCATTTATTTCAGTCGTTCTGTAATCAGATGATGAGGCAATAATTTTAGAATAGCACATTAACCAAGGAAGCTCAGCTCATGGAGAGTTATCTTATTTTCTTACTCTGTGCCTCCGTGTCTCTGTGGTGAATTGAATTCCATTCACCCCAATTTCCATCCACTCCTATATTCACGCTTTACAAACTGATTTGCAGCATCGAAGTTCGTGATCTTCATATTTGCTCCATCCCACAATAGCTTGATGTTGCGGCCAGGATAATCGAATTCATTCGGTTTATCCTTCTTCGGCGTCCGTATATCGTGGCTTCGGATAGCAAGGTTTCCCATAAGGATCGTCTCTGTCAACGGTCCAGCTATATCAAATGGGGAACTTACTTCCATTTTGCCGTACCCTGCGATGGAAGCTTCTACCCATTGTGCATAGTGGCCTTCAGCTCCATTAGGAACACGCTTGATGGTTTGAGGTACTTTAACTTCCTGATTTCTTGATGTGGGAATGAGGCTTGGATACATACCATAAGTACCACACATCATTTTACCTTTCGTGCCTATAAAAACTACGCCATTTCCACCGTCTCCCATTGTTTCATTCGGACCAAGCTCCTCAGGTCTTTCTGGTTGAATACCGCCATCCATCCAATGCATTTTTACAGCGGACTTTCCATTTCTCTCTGGAAAAGTGAGCACTATATGGGATGAAGGTGGGCAGCTTTCTGGAAAGTATCCTCGCTTGAATTCGTCAACGTATACACTGCCAACGGATGCCGTCACTGCGGTGGGATAGTTGAGTCCAAGCACACGGAATGGGGGCTCAACGATATGACATGCCATGTCGCCAAGAGCGCCCGTGCCATAATCCCACCAACCGCGCCAATTGAACGGAACAATTTTCTCCACATATTCTTTATAGGGCGCTGTGCCAAGCCAAAGATCCCAGTCAAGTTCCTTAGGCACCGGCGCTTTCTTGTCCGACCAGGGAATACCTTGTGGCCAGACGGGTCTGTTAGTCCAGCAATAAACAGTGTGGACATCACCAATAGTCCCTGCGTTGTACCATTCCATCAGCTGACGAACTCCATCGCCTGAAGCGCCCTGGTTGCCCATTTGGGTTACCACTTTGTATTTTTTCGCTGCTTCGGTCAGCATCCTCGCTTCATAGATGTCATGCGTCAAAGGCTTTTGTACATAGACATGTTTGCCAAGCTGCATTGCCGCCATGGCCTGCACAGCATGGTTGTGATCCGGGGTTGAAACTGAAACAGCATCGATATTTTTTTGCTCCTTTTCGAGCATGACGCGGTAGTCCTTATAATACTTTGCCTTTGGAAAAGAGGACACAGATTTTGCAGCTCTCCTGTCGTCCACGTCGCATAAGGCAACAATATTTGCTTTCCCACTTTTCGCAAAACTAGCTATATCGCTTTCACCTTTACCACCAACTCCGATGCCTGCAACGCGCAACATATCGCTTGGCGCTCTGTACCCGGGTCCGCCCAACACAAATCGCGGAACAATGGTAAAAGCGGAAGCCGCTACTCCTGCTGCAATAAACTTCCGCCTCGAAATGTTTTGGGAATTCTTTATCGATTTCTTTTTCATAGTTGACAATTCAATAATTATAATCCAAAATTTTCCATCACGTATCGAACTTCACGCTTTCGGCAAGCGTCCGTTCATCATACTTTAGTCCGTATTGAGCAAGAACATCTTCAGGCACGCCATCCCATTGGTTTGGCCTGTTGCCTACATATCCCAGATCTTTTATTCCAATCTCGCTAGTAAAAAATCCGCAAGCCGTGAGGTCTCGCATGGTATTAAAAAACGCAACGCCTTGCTGCAGTTCAGGTTTTGCTTTCTCAGGGAACGCGATATCATCCACGATCTCGATTTGTTGCTCCGCTTTAAGAGCTGCAAAATCGGAATTGAACCGCTTCAAACTTTGCATGTCAAGCCACTTGATTCCGCCGCGCAATGGGGTTTGATATCTTGGCTGATCTTTCACAATGAATTCAATAAAGGCAGGAACGCCCGCATCGGTGGCGCTACCCGACACTTCATCTTTTGGAATTATAATGTCTGCCAGGATGCCAATAGTCTTCATTTCGTGATCGTCGAAAAATTTCTCACTCAAAAGTTTTTTTTCACGAGCAAGTTCCGCAGGAGTACGGTCTATAGTAAATTCCGGATCCGCGGCCTTTACTTCCTGTTTTGGTGCGGTGTCGCATGAATTGTTAAGTATTCCAACTGCGCCGACCGATGTGACGGCAAGGGTTTTTAAATATTTTCTTCTGTCCATGTTTATAAGATTCAGTTATTTGATTGGCGTAAGCTCAGATGTTTTGTTTCTTCAACTCATCAATGATATACTCAGATGCTCTCATGGAAAGCGCCATTATTGTCCAAGTAGGATTCTTGTCTGCCTGGGAAACGAACGGTCCCCCATCTACTACAAATAAATTTTTGCAATCGTGCGCCTGGTTAAATTTGTTAACGGCAGATTTTTTCGGATCATTTCCCATTCTGGTTGTTCCAACCTCATGGATAATTCTTCCGGGTGCGGCCAGTCCATATTCGTTTTCAGGAGTTCCATCATTACCCCACGTAATCACGCCGCCCATTGTAGTAATGATCTCAGCAAAAGTTTCCTTCATGTGTTTTGCTTGCTGAATTTCATAATCGCTCCATTTATAGTGAAAGCGAAGAACAGGAATTCCAAACTTGTCAACAGTCGATGGATCGATCTCGCAATAATTGTCTTCGCGAGCAACAGCCTCTCCGCGTCCGGACATTCCGAAATGCGCACCATAAAAATAGCGGTAGTCATCTTTTAATGATGCGCCATAGCCACCTGCTTCCTTTACTTTACCATCGCGACCAGGATACTTACCATTGGTGGATTGCATACCAAATCCAAAGCCGTATCCAGGCATTCCCATGCCTCCGTAATATTCAATATGATACCCTCTGGGGAAATTCAATTTTTTATTGTCAAGCCACCAGGGTGAATAAACGTGCATACCGCCAACACCATCTTCGTTATAACGCTTACGGCCGATGAGTTTGGGAAGGATACCACCCATATCAGTACCGGTAGAATCATGGAGATACTTTCCTACGACACCGCTGGCATTAGCCAGACCGTTAGGATTTCTGGAAGACTTTGAATTTAACAGGAGACGCGCAGACTCACACGCGCTGGCAGCGAGTATCACAACCTTAGCAGAAACTGTGTATTCCTGCATGTCATCCTTATTGACAAAGGAAATACCAGTTGCTTTTCCTTCATTGTCGGTGAGAACTTCTCTTGCCATTGCATTTGGAATGATATCGACGTTTCCAGTGGCAATAGCAGGCTTCACCAAAACCGATGAGGAGGAGAAATCGGCATATACGGTACAGCCTCTATTGCATTGTGAACAATAGAAACACGCACCCCGCTCCTTATTAATCGGTTTCGTCAAGATGGATAGTCGCGCGGGTATAACCGGAATTTGCAGCTTGGTTCCTGCTTCTTTGATAAAGAGTTCGTGTAATCGTGGTTTCGGAGGAGGAAGAAAAATACTATCTGGATCATTCGGCAAATTTTCCTTCGAACCAAACACACCTACAAGTTGGTCCACTTTATCGTAGAATGGAGCGACATCCTCATAGCTGATAGGCCAGTCATCGCCAAGTCCATCAACGCTCTTGTGTTTAAAATCATTTGGTCCAAAACGGAGAGAAATCCTTCCCCAGTGATTGGTGCGGCCGCCGACCATTCTAGATCGAAACCAATCAAACTGTGTTCCATTCTTTCGTGTATAGGGTTCGCCCTCCAGTTCCCAGCCACCATATGCGGCATCGAAATCGCCAAAGTGTCGGTAAGGTGTGCTTGCACCACGACGGGGAGATTCCCACGGCCACTTTAATTGTGTAACATTCTTTGCAGGATCATAGAGTGGTCCCGCTTCAAGCAATACAACTTTTACACCAGCATTTGCTAAGACATATGCTGCCATACCACCACCTGCCCCCGAGCCAACAATACAGACGTCATAGGCCTTGGCGGTTTTTTTAATTTGAAATTCAGGCATAGAAGATTAGAAGAAATAAATTATTACGGTAGAAAAAATGAGCATAGATGAACCGCCTCCGTGCAAAACAAGATCACAATTCATTAACACCAGAACACATAAACTACGCATATTTAATTTTTTAAACTAACAATTACAAGGGAGAATTATATTGTTGAGGTGTGCGAAAAGAAACACTTATCATTCATTCAAAAACAAGTCTCGCATATTGCGTTTGCGTTAACAATTTACGAAACCGGTTTCGTAAATATAATATTCCTTCCGGCGACCGACCGTCCGATTTTGTAATACATTCGGACCATCTTCCCCTCGTCATTTTTGATGAGTGGAAGTAGTTGTTCAACAAAATCCACTAAACAATCCTAATGATTATGAAGAAACCCTACAAAAGATTGAGTTTGTCTCTGGCGTGGCTGATGCTGATGTTTGCATCAGTGACGTTGGCGCAAGAACGAGTAGTGACGGGTACCGTTGTCGACGAAACAGGCGCTGGCATGCCTGGCGTGAACGTACTGGTGAAAGGTACACCACAAGGTACGGTGACAAGTGCGCAAGGAACCTTTAGCATTTCTGTACCTCAAAATGCGACCCTTGTATTTACGTTTGTTGGTTATAAGACTACCGAGGTGCCCGTTGCCGATCGTACGACGATTGATCTGGCATTGGAACAGGATGCCACTTCACTAGATGAGGTGGTCGTTATCGGTTATGGTACTCAAAAACGATCTGACCTTACCGGTGCGGTGGGTTCCGTAAGTGCCGACAAGCTCCAGGAGCGTCCGGCCACTTCACTTAACCAGGCGTTGGCAGGTAAGATAGCCGGAGTCCAGGTAAATACGAACTCCGGTCGTCCAGGTGGAAAGTCAAACGTGAGGATCCGCGGATTCAGCTCAATTAATTCATCCAACAATCCGCTCTACGTTGTCGATGGAGTGCAGTTGCCACAGGGGAACCAGGACCAGTTCAGCCAGTCAATTGACTATCTGAATCCGAATGACATAGTTTCAGTTGAAGTATTGAAGGACGCTTCATCTACTGCAATTTATGGTGCAAGAGGCGCGAACGGTGTTATTCTTATCACTACCAAGCGCGGAAAATCTGGTGAAGGAAAAATCACTTACGATGTTGATTTCAGCGTGCCTACTATTGGACCGAACAAAAGGGAAGTCCTTAATGCTGCGGAATATATGGCCGTGGAAGAACTAGCATGGCGCAATATGGAAAAGTTCGATCCTGTAGGTTGGGGCTCCGGTAAATACACGCACCTGAATCCTGCTTTGCGTCGAGTAGATCCCCGTGTCTGGGATGCTAATGGTAACAATTTATATGATACGGATTGGCTGGAGGAGACCACGCAACATAAGGTATCACAAAATCACCAGTTGGGATTCAGCGGCGGAAATGAGCGCACAACCTATACGTTATCTCTTGGATACAGGGATGATCAAGGTTTTCTGAAGCAATCCTACCTTACCCGTTATTCGGGCAGATTTACCATTGATGATCAGGTAAAAAAATGGTTGAAAGTGGGAGGTACCCTGAGTTATAATAATCAATCAGAAAATCTGGTGGATATTACCGATCAGGTCGGACGTCAGATCGTGGAGGATTTCCCATTCCTGCCAGTGAGATACGAGGACGGCAAATTTGCCAATAACAGGGACTATCCAAATGCTGAAGGAACGATGAGCTCTATGCACCGTTTGTTCGGCCGGAAATATATTTTGAATACACAGACAACCCTGGGTAGCGTCTACACCAATCTTAACATTACAAAAGATCTGGAAATGCGCACCGTTTTAGGTGTTAATGTGGTAACACAGGAAAACAATGAAGCTATCAATAGCACTTTGAAT
>CAMLER010000251.1 GCA_946478915.1 uncultured Chryseolinea sp. | reverse complement strand
GTATTACTATCATTCCATGAAGCATGACTATCTTAACCTTTAAATTGTCCGAGAACCTCTTTCTTCGCGATCCACAGGAAACCGAATTGGGAAGGAACATCATTCAAAAGAGCATAAAAATGATTGACAAACTCGGTTTTGAGGACTTTACCTTTCGCAAGCTGGCTACCTCAATCAATTCAACGGAGGCGTCCATTTACCGATATTTCGACAATAAACACAAGTTGCTCATCTATCTGATTGACTGGTATTGGACATGGCTTGAGCATCAAATTGATTATCACACAAATAATATAAAAGACCCCGCTGTACGACTAAAGATTTGCCTAAGCAAGCTGGCAGAAGAAAAATCGTTTGATCCTGGCGTGGCATACGTAGATGAAGCTGCGCTCCAGCGGATTGTCAGTGCTGAATTTGAGAAGACTTTTCTTACCAAGAAAGTTGACGCCGACAACAGAAAAGGCCTGTTCCTGCCTTATAAGTCTTTGTGTAAAAAAGTTGCAAACATTGTACTGGAGGTAAATCCTCAATATGAATTCCCTCATGCATTGGTAAGCACGATACTCCTCAGCCTAAAGCACCAGCTATACTACGCTGAACACCTGCCCTCACTGACTGATATCAAGTATGATCCCAAAAAACATCATAAAAAACTAAATCAGTTTCTTGAAGAGTTGGTATTTAAAACGATTTCATCGGAGGAATGACAACAGGAGATATAATTCGAATTATTCGTGAGATCTCGCTCCATTTTAAATTGGATATGAGGGATGATCAGCTGCAGTCTGTTTATTTCAATCAGCGCGCTTATGAGATTGAGGATATTTTTGAATTCAAGAGAGATTTAATTGAAGCAGCCAGGAAATGTGGTTTATTCATCATTGAACAAAGTATAGTATCATCCGAAATTGAATCACGTCTTCGTGAATCGAAAGATGCTTCTATTGTATTCATTCCGGATGGAGAAAAATTTAAGCCCGATGTCCTTGTCCACCAACGCTCGAAGATACAGTCCCTTTTTTCGGGTGGCCCCGTTGAATTATCTCAGGCAGATCGCTGGCTGGCCTCCGGGCGTAACGAGATCCTTAGCCTCACCGTTATTCCATACAAAGAAATAGTAGGTCAGGACCCGATCAGTACAACTCCCCTTTCGCCCACAAAGCGCCTGTTCAAATTATTTAGTACAGAGAAAAAGGACATCAGCTACATACTCATTTATGCGCTATTCATCGGATTGCTAAGTCTCGTTCTGCCGTTGGGTCTCCAGTCGACAATAGAGTTTATTTCAGGTGGCGTCTTTTTCAGTTCGGTCTATATATTGATTGGACTTGTCATTCTTGGCGTCTTGGCTACTGGTGTGCTTCAGATGGTTCAGATCAGTATCGTGGAGCAACTTCAGCGAAGGGTATTTGTGAAAGCAGCACTTGAGTTTACCTATAGGATACCACGGATAAGACTGGAAGCATTGACCAAGAGCTACGCACCTGAATTGGTCAACCGTTTCTTCGATATCATTACCATTCAAAAGGGACTCCCCAAACTTTTGCTCGATCTTTCATCCGGCGTAATACAAGTCCTTTTTGGTTTGTTACTGCTGTCGTTATATCACCCGGTCTTTGTCTTCTTCAGCGTATTCCTAGTGGGTGTCCTTACCCTCATGTTTTATTTTACCGGTCCTCGCGGACTTAATTCCTCCATCAATGAATCAAAGTATAAGTACAAAGTGGTTCAATGGCTGGAAGAAATTGCACGAACTATAAAATCATTTAAGCTGGCTGGTGACACGGACCTTCCGATTCGCAAGACCGACCAGGTGACCGGCAACTATATCGAGTATCGGAAAAAACACTTTGGAGTGCTTCTGTCACAATTTTCATTTTTTGTCTTTTTCAAAGTAGCAATTACCGGTGGGCTGCTCATCATGGGAACGATTCTGGTCGTAGACCGGCAGATCACCCTTGGGCAATTTGTGGCCGCGGAAGTCATCATCATCCTGGTGCTCAACGCTGTTGAGAAAATTATACTCTACATGGATGTAGTGTATGACTTGCTGACTGCCGTGGAGAAGGTATCACACGTTACTGACCTCCCCCTTGAAAAATCCGGAGGTCTTGATCTGCCCAAACATCACGAAGGAAAGGGATATGATATTTCACTGAACAATCTTGCTTATCGATATTCTGATAGTTCAACGTTTGTCTTAAATAATATCAGTCTGGAAATTAACGCAGGTGAACGAGTCTGTATTTGCGGTCCTGGCGGAAGTGGCAAGTCAACGCTCGCCGATATTATTGGCGGCTTGCTGACCGATTATTCCGGATCTGTTGCTATCAACAGATTTTCACTTCGTGATCTGGACCTTACCCACTTGCGCAATAAGGTCGCCAAGAATATTTCAACTGATGATATCTTCGATGCAACCATTTATGAGAACATCACGATCGGTAAGCCAAACGTCAACGTCGAAGACGTTCTTCGCATAACCGAGGAAGTTGGACTGTCTCAATATCTCCGCGCGTTGCCAGATGGATTGAATACGCGCATTATCAGCGGAGGCAAAGGATTGTCGAGCTCCACACTTCATCGCCTGATCCTGAGCAGGTGCCTTGCTAAAAAACCAGAACTCATGATTCTCAAGGACTTCTTTTCCGGCCTGAGCAAATCCGACAAGCTGGACCTGATTCGTCGTGTAATCAACCCTGAAAGTAGTTGGACACTTCTGGCGGTATCGAATGATCCATTGGTGATGGCATCTTGTGACCGTGTGATTGTGCTGGATCAGGGTAAGGTAGTAGCCGATGCGTCATATGAGTCTTTAATGAAAGAGGATGTCATTTCAAAATATTTCGAATAACATGTTTGCATCACAGAACAGAAACGTCCCTGAGATCGTGTACGCCGGTTCGTATTCACTTCGAACATTAAAAACCCGAACGGGAACACGTACCCTAGCAAAACTCTTACTGGGAATGTTGATTCTATTTATGGTCTTGCTCTTTCTGCCATGGCAGCAAAACATCAGGGGCATTGGTCAGGTTACTGCGCTGGATCCTTCCAACAGACCACAGACAATTGAGACCGTGATTGCAGGACGAATTCAGAAATGGTTCGTGCGCGAAGGTGATTTGGTGAAGAAGGGTGACACCATTGTAAGCATCAGCGAGGTAAAAGAAAAATACTTTGATCCCCAGTTGTTGTCGAGACTAAGCCAGCAAATTAAAGCCAAAGAAAGTAGTCTTGATTCCAAAAATAAAAAGGCCGAAGCACTTCAACGACAGATCAATGCGTTAAGAGAGGCTATGACGTTAAAAGTCGAGCAGTCGAAAGCCAAACTGGAGGCAGAGAAAGTAAAATACCAGAACGCTGACAATCAATTTCAGCGAAACAAAAAACTGTACGAAGCGGGTAACATACCCCTTACAAAATACCAGGAATTCGAATATAAGTTTCAAGGTAGCCAGGCCGAATACCTCAGCGCAAAGCTCGAGCTGGACAGAACGCAAGCTGAATACATGGATAAAATCAGCAAGGCCGAATCGGACTTGAGCAACACGCGCGCCGAAGCATTTGATACAGAAGTGGATATTATCAAATCGCGCAATGAATTAACCAATACACAAATCCGCAGTGGACAATACCAGATCGTTGCGCCGCAGGATGGATACATTGTAAAAGCCATGAAAGCCGGGATCGGTGAAACCGTTAAGGAAGGCGATGCTATTTGTACAATCATGCCAGAAGTTTCTGATATGGCCGTGGAGATGTATGTGAAAGCAATGGACGTTCCGCTAATCAGCAAAGGCCGCAAAGTGCGCGTTCAATTTGACGGATGGCCGGCGCTGCAATTCAGCGGCTGGCCAAGTGTATCGGTAGGTACGTTTGGAGGTGAAGTGAAAGTGATTGACTATGTGAATTCAAAACCGGGTGAGTTCAGAATATTGGTGGTGCCCGATGCAAAAGATGAATCATGGCCAACTCAATTGCGCAATGGCTCAGGGACAAAGGGCTGGGTGATGCTCGACAATGTTCCCATCTGGTATGAGTTGTGGCGCCAGCTTAACGGATTTCCGCCCAGTTTGTACACAGCACCTTCAACCGCAGGTAACGTATCAGTCGAAACTCAAGTGAAAGATAACCAGCAGTTATGAGAGAAAGGCTGACATTAGTATTATTCTTTCTGCTGATAAATCATTTGGTCGTAAATGCTCAGATGACTGACACGCTGTTCGTTATCCCGGACACTACACGCGCATTTACATTGGCTAATCTTTACGAATTGATTTTGAAGAACCATCCCACAGCAAAGCAGGTTGAATTGCTCTCTGAAGTAGCACGACAGGAAATTCGTCTGGCCCGTGGAAATTTTGATCCGAAGCTTGAAGCGCAGCTTGCTTCAAAACAATTAAACGGTAAAGAATACTACGATACCTTTAACGGCGGCCTGAAGTTTCCAACATGGATACCCATCGATCCAACCATTGGTATCGATCGAAACAAAGGAGCATATCTCAACCCGGAACGATATATAGACAATGAATATAACTATCAGCAATTTTATGCTGGCATATCGATTCCGTTAGGGCGCGGACTTTTTACGGATGAACGACGAACCACCTTGCGTCAGGCTGAACTATTCGCAGATATGACAGAAGCCGAACAGGTGAAGATCATCAATAAACTTCTGCTCGACGCGGCAAAAAACTATTGGGATTGGTATTATGCTTATTACAATTACCTCCTATTAAATCAAAGCGTACGCATCGCGGAAGAAATTTTCAGTCGCGTAAAAACGAACTACACCTTCGGCGAAGCGGCTGTTATCGACACCATCCAGGCGAAGATCACATGGCAACAGCGTGTCATAGATCAGCAGGAAGCGTTTCTGAACTACAGAAACTCCGGATTAGAATTGTCGAATATGTTGTGGGACAGTCTAAGCAATCCACTTGATCTAGATTTGAAATGGGCTCCTGTACTGGCTAGCGATCCAGGGTCACTTACTGCGGAGAAACTGAAAGAACTAGCTGACCATGCCCGCGCAAATCATCCGGAACTAAGGAAGATCGATGTAAAAATTAATCAACTCGAGGCCGAGAGACGGCTTGCTGCTGAATACCTGAAGCCTCAATTGAACTTGAATTATTACGCCATCAATCAACCCGTCAAACCCGATGGAAATTTTTCATTCATCCCGGATGACAACTACAAATTGGGCATTGATTTCTCTTTTCCTCTTTTTCTGAGAAAAGAACGTTCCAAACTAGCACTGACCAAACTCAAAATATCCAACACACAGTTTGAACAATCCTTAGCTGAGCGACAAATCATCAACGACCTTACCGGCATTTACTACCAGTTAACCAATCTTCAATCCATTATGATCAATCAACAGCAAATGGTGGATAGCTACGAAAGATTGTTGCAGGCGGAACTTGTTAATCTGGAGCAAGGTGAAAGTGACCTGTTCAAGATTAATGTCCAACAGGAAAAGCTCATCGAGTCTCAGAGCAAGTGGTTAAAACTATTAGCCGAGAATGAAAAGCAGAAGGCGCAGTTGTATTGGGCTGCGGGTACCTATAGGGTGAGTCAATAATAGATCTTTTACTTTTTGCTGTCGCAGTTTTTCAATACCCCTGATATTTTAGTCCGCAGGTTTGTTGGTGAAGAACACCAACAAAGGCAAAAATTCACATTTGTCGATAAAACTCAACCTTCACATCAGCACGATCCGAACGTATTGCTTTACGCGGTAAGCGTTTTGCTACCTAAATAATTTCCCCCTTAAGTTTATCAGACTATCAACCGAATATTTACCGCCTCCAACAAATAATATTGCTACGCAAATACCAATCACAAGCAAATGATATTCGTATCCCTCACCTGATTGATTTCCAAACCAATTCATAAAAAATCCATTTCTCATGTTGGTCGTGCAGATTGCTCCGATCATAATGGCGATCAGACCAAGCGCCCAGATTCTGCTGGCAAAGCCAATAATTAGTCCGATTGCACCAAACAATTCGATGAGAATAATAGCGATCGAAATAATCCATGGTAATTTCATCGATTGGGTAAAGAAATTCATTGTCGCAGAAAAGCCGTAACCACCAAACCAGCCTAACAATTTCTGAGCACCGTGAGGCAACATGATTCCGCCAACCGTAATTCTTAGTATCAGTCCCACCCAATCACAATGGGTACCAAATAATAACTGTATCATAATTTCAGGTTTTGTTTATTGCACAAAACAATTCATTATGACGCCCGATAAAATTAAAGTAGTTTAAGAAATCTTATACTCCATCCGTTTTCTGCGAAGCATGCTTAGAAATTCCGGTGTTATTCCAAGATAGGCTGCTATATCCTTCTGCGAAATCCTGAGTTCAAGACCGGGATACTTTTTTATGAAATGGCCATATTTTTCTTCGGCGGTCTCAAATAGATTTTGGATCAGTCTACTTTGCAGCTGAATGTAGGAATTCTGAAACATTATCCTACCGAATTTCTCAAACTTCGGAATCCTTTCGTAAAGTTGATCATGATTCGTCTTGCCGATTCGAAGCGTGTCTGTATTTTCAAGCGCTTGAATGGAATAAAATGCAGGTGCCTGCGAAACGAAACTTTGAAGGTCAAACGCCCACCAGTCCTCAATCGCGAACTTAACGACATGTTCAGTCCCAGTGCTGTCGATATAGAATATCTTAAGGCATCCTTTTACGACGTAAGTCTGGTATTGGCATATATCCCCACCGCGTAAAACAAAGTCCCGTTTGTCAAAAGACTTAGGTTCAAGAATTGACGTGAACCAATCCAATTCCTCGTTGTCAAGATCTATCACCCTACTGACATTCCTAATTACACTCTCGAAATTCATTTTGACCTCATTTTTATTCATTAAAGGTAATGTTGTTAACACTTACTTGTTTGACTAGCCATCCGTATCTAAACTTTTATATTTCAATTCAGCATTTTGCGCTTAATATAAATATTTATTACCCCGACTTGAGCTACCGCGCCATCATCCATCGCACAAATCCTAGTCCCTCAATCAAAACAACTTGTTACCTCGCCGTCTCCGCAGGTCTCCTGTCGCAGGGACTCTGACGGAACTGCAATCGAAATATAAAATGTAAACTATTCTACATTAAACTTTCATTTTGCGGTTGATCAAATATCTAACATCATTAATCGCAGAGTCC
>CAMLER010000250.1 GCA_946478915.1 uncultured Chryseolinea sp. | reverse complement strand
CGCACACCCAGGGCCCGCACCCACGATTAACCGATAACTATTAACGGATAACTACTAACGGGATGAGGACTAAGGTACAAGGTGGATAAGGTATAAGGTTATCGGTAATTAGGTGCCCGATAAACATTATGCTCGATTGAAGTTTTTGCTTTTCAATTGAGCGCACACCCAGAGCCCACACACACTATTAACGGACTACAGGAATAAGGTATAAGGTAATCGGTCAGCTCGATCAATGTTCCTGCATAATACAATCGAGCGCACACCCAAGGCCCGCACCCACGATTAACGGATAACTATTAACGGACAACTATTAACAAAAAACTCACCCAATCTCTATTACAACATCATCCGTTAACGGGTGCCCTACACAGGTAAGAACATATCCTTCATCACGCTCTGACTTCGACAAACCCTCCTCTTCATCCAACTTTACTTTTCCTGACAGTGCCTTACCGCGGCATGCGGTACAAAGCCCGCTTTGGCACGAATAAGGCAGATCAATTCCCTGGTCCAATGCCGTTTCAAGAATTGCCTTATGCGGAGGTACCATTACCTTATATTCCTGTCCATCGTAAAGAATAGTGACTTCGCGTGCCTGTAGCGCTTCAGTTGCTGCCTGTTGCTTTGGTTCCTTATCGATCGTGCCTTGTACAAAACTTTCTTTGAAGATCTTTTCTTTAGGTATACCCCTTGCATTAAGCAGTGATTCGACATTCTTCATCATACCCTCTGGGCCGCACATCAGGTAAGTGGTATTGGAAATGCCCCAGTCGGGAATTCGCTCAAACAGTTTTTCCAGCATATCATGATTCAACAATCCCGAATAACCCTGCCAATTCATGGGGGCATTATCAAGGACATGGATAACATGTAACCTGCCTTCGTACGCAATCTCTGAGCGCTCAAGTTCGTTCTTAAAAATTATGCTATCGATGTCACGGTTACAGTAGATTAATGAGCAAATACTATTCGGTTCCTGCTTGAGCAGGCTCTTGATGATGGACATCATAGGTGTAATTCCAGAACCGCCAGCAAAAAGAATGATGTGACGCTTGTTTCCGGCGCTAAACTCGGTGGTGAATTGCCCCATTGGCTCCATCACCTTCATCGTTGCGCCTCCCTTAAGATTATCAGCCAGCCAATTCGACATCAATCCGCTATCGACGCGTTTAACAGTAACGGCCAGATCCTCATCTGTAAACGGTGATGTACATAGCGAGTAAGCCCGCCGTACCTCCTTCCCGTTCACATTTGTGATCAACGTTAGAAATTGTCCCGCTTTGTAGTTGATTTTTCCCCCCACAGGATGATCGAATACGATTGAAATGGCATCCTTTGTCTCCTGTACAATGTTTTTTACACGAAGATCATAGTATTTGGGACCACTGTGTGTTTCCTCTTTAGCGGGTTTTTCAGATTTCTTTTTAAAAAAACTAAAGGCCATTATCTGTTGATAGTTGTTCGTTTAGGTAAATACCTTCCTACATAATTTGCAAGGTATACGCGATCGCAATATTACAACAAAGAAATTTACAGATGGGTTTACTCTTCGTATAAGCCAACAGTCATCAGGTCTAAATTAATTTATTTGGGTTGTCAGTCCCCAGCCCTTAATTTTGGGTCTTAACCAACCATTACAGTGGAGCTAAATCCCCTTACTGCCATTTCGCCCATTGACGGACGATATTTCGAAACCGTAAAACCGCTTACTTCATACTTTTCGGAATATGCCCTGATGCAATACAGGGTGCAAATTGAAATAGAATATTTGATCGCGCTATCCGGTTCTATAAACGAATTGGAGGACTTTCCAGCCTATCGCATCAAAGACCTTCGCGGTATTTATAAGAATTTTTCTCGGGAAAATGCAGAGCAGATCAAGGAGATCGAGAAAACAACCAATCATGATGTAAAAGCCCTCGAATATTTTATTAAGAATGAATTCGAGCGCATGAACCTGGGCAGCTTCAAAGAATTTATACATTTCGGACTCACTTCGCAGGATATCAACAACACGGCAATTCCATTGCTGTTGAAGAACTTTATTGAGGATGAATATCTTCCTGTTGTTGATGCTTTATTAAGTCGACTCAACGGCATGGCTAAGGATTGGAAGGATGTGCCCATGCTTGCACACACGCACGGACAGCCCGCGTCACCTACACGCGTCGGAAAAGAAATAATGGTATTTGCAGCCAGGCTCGACAAGCAATTGAACTTGCTGAAGACCGTGCCTCATGCTGCCAAGTTCGGTGGCGCTACCGGAAATATGAATGCGCATTATGCAGCTTATCCGACAATTGATTGGCGGAAGTTTGCCGACGACTTCTGTCATCATTTCGGATTGGTTAGAAGTTACCCCACGACTCAGATAGAGCACTATGATAATATGGCCGCTCTGTTCGACAACATCAAACGAATTAATACAATTTTGATTGATTTTTGCAGAGACGTTTGGCAGTACATTGCCATGGAGTACTTCAAACAAAGAATTAAGGAAGGGGAAGTTGGATCATCTGCAATGCCACACAAAGTAAATCCCATCGACTTCGAAAATGCGGAAGGCAACCTGGGATTTGCAAATGCAATATTTGAATTCCTTTCGGCGAAGTTGCCGGTCTCGCGGCTTCAACGGGATCTTACCGACTCGACTGTATTACGCAATATCGGTGTTCCTTTTGCGCATACTTACATTGCCATAAAATCGATTTTGAAAGGAATAAACAAAATTGAGTTAAATCAGCCTGCTATAAACCGGGATTTGGAAAAAAGCTGGGCAGTTGTTGCAGAAGCCATACAGACTATTCTCAGGAAGGAAGGATATCCCAACCCATACGAAGCGCTCAAGGATCTTACACGTACCAATAAACAAGTCACTCAAGAGAGCATGTCAGAATTTATTGACGGCCTGGATGTAGATGATAAGGTTAAAAAGAATTTAAAGTCGATTACTCCTTTTAACTATATTGGGGGGTAAGAGGTATAAGGAATAAGGAATAGGGTATAGGGTGACGATTATTTACCATTTACGGTGTACCTGATCGCCCTTACGTGCCAGCATTTACTTCCGCGGTGGTTGAATTAACTTTGCTACCAAGCCTGTCCATCCTGTCTGATGTGTTGCGCCAACACCCCTCCCGTTGTCGCCGTGAAAATATTCGTAGAAATAAAGATAGTCCCTGAAATGCTCATCGGTTTGCAACTTGTCATTATCACCGAAAACGGGCCTCCTGCCATTTTTATCTTTTCTGAAAATATTGATCATCCGCTGCGACAAGTCATCGGCAATTTCGCGCAAGGTCCAGTATTTGCCTGAACCTGTTGGATGCTCGACCTTAAAATCATTACTATAATAGCGATGGAACCGGTACAAAGATTCGATCACCAGAAAATTGACCGGAAACCAGACCGGGCCTCTCCAATTTGAATTACCGCCAAAGAGAAAATTGTCAGCCTCGCCCGGTGTGTATGTTACTGTAAATAAATTCCCGTTCACCTTCATCTGATACGGGCTTTCCAGGTGTTTTCTAGAAAGCGCGCGAACACCGTATTCAGAAAGAAACTCAGATTCATCCAGCATCCGTTTGAGAAGCTTTTTCATGCGATGACCGCGCAACAGCGAAAGCAGGTGCCTTTCGCCTTTTCCTTTTTCATTCCAACGTGAAATTAGTTTTGCAAGTTCAGGTCGATTACTGAGAAACCATCGGAGACGGGAAGTGAATTCCGGCATAGTATCAAAAATTTCATGATCTATTACCTCCACTGCAAACAAGGGAATCAGTCCCACCATCGACCGCACCTTCATCCGAAAGCTATGGTTGTCGGGTGTATGAAGAACGTCATAGAAAAATTCATCTTCATTATCCCACAAATCAATTCCTTCTTCACCCACGTTTGCCATAGCACCAGCGATGTACAAAAAATGCTCGAAGAATTTCGTCGCCAGGCTTTGATAAGTGGGATTCTCTTTTGCCAGTTCGAGAGACATTCTCAACATGTTCAATGTAAACATCGCCATCCAACTGGTACCGTCCGATTGTTCCAGGTAACCGCCGGTGGGTAATTGACTGCTGCGATCAAAAACTCCAATGTTATCCATTCCTAAGAAGCCGCCCTGAAAAATATTATTGCCGTTATAATCCTTTTTGTTAACCCACCAGGTAAAATTCAACAAAAGCTTATGAAAAACTTCTTCAAGAAATGGTCTGTCTGCTTTTCCCTGAAGCTTCTGATCAATTTTATAGACCCGCCAGGTAGCCCAAGCGTGAACAGGCGGATTCACATCGCTAAAAGACCATTCATACGCCGGCAATTGGCCATTGGGATGCATGTACCATTCTTTTGTCAACAAAATAAGTTGTTGCTTGGCGAATTCCGGGTCCACAATAGCGATCGGTATGGTATGAAACGCAAGGTCCCAGGCAGCATACCATGGATACTCCCATTTGTCGGGCATGGAAATGATGTCGGCGTTGTTCAAGTGCATCCAATCACGGTTGCGTCCATGCTTTCGTTCCGGTGGCGGAGGTGGTTGAGCCGAATCACCGTTCAGCCATTGCGCCACATCATAATAATAAAACTGCTTGCTCCACATCATGCCGGCAATTGCCTGACGTTGAATCATTCGCTTTTCATCATCGTCAATCTTTGCCTGTAAGTCTTTGAAAAATTCATCCGCTTCCTTCAGTCGTTCCGCGAAAAGCGTATCGAAATCGTCAAATGGATTGGAGAGATATTGTGGAGATAGTCGCAACCTGATTGTTTCCGATTTGCCGGCAGCAACGTTCAATTCATAGTGATAAGATGCTTTCGTTCCTTTTGGAATAGCATTAATAGCTTCCTTTTTTCCGTGGATAAGAAAATCGTTTATGCCATCCTTGCACTTTCCAACGGTTGGACTACCGTACAATCGCTCCGTATTGGTTTCATTTTCACAAAATAGAGCGGTACATCTGCCCTCCGCCATGAGATAATAACTTCCAATGGAGCGGTGATCAATCTTGATACATCTATCATCATCCAGATAAAGCTCCGGCTTATAGTCATCGTATCCCCATGACCATGTATTGCGAAACCACACATGGGGCAAAACATGTAGCGCTGCCGTTCCGGTACCGCGATTATGAATAGTAATTTTTACAAGCAAGTCGTCGGTATCGGCTTTCGCATATTCAATGAACACGTCGAAATAACGATCGTCGTGAAAAATACCGGTATCAATCAATTCAAATTCCGGATCTCTTTTACCACGCTTGCGATTCTCCTGAATGAGGAGTTCATAGGGAAACTCGCGCTGCGGATATTTATACAACATCTTCATGTAGGAGTGAGTCGGCGTGCTATCAAGGTAGTAGTAATGTTCCTTGCAATCTTCGCCATGATTTCCCTCTCTTCCCGTTAGTCCAAAAAATCGTTCTTTGATTATGGGATCCCTCTTATTCCAGAATGCAAGCGAAAAATTCAGCAATTGGTTATCGTCGCTTATACCTCCAATTCCTTCTTCACCCCACCTAAACGCTTTGCTTCGTGCAGCATCATGCGTTATAGATTGCCAGGCATCTCCATTCGCGCTGTAATCCTCTCGTACCGTACCCCATTGCCGGTCGCTCACATAAGGACCGAACTTCCGCCAGTTCTTTTTTTTGTCGCGATCCTCGAGAAGTCGGAGGGTTTCTTTCATGAGTGTTGACGTGTTGATGTGCTGATGTGTTGATGTTTTCTGTCCCATCGAGTGGAGATCGTCTAAATATAATTAGTTGTATCGTATTTAAATTGTTCAAGTTTGCAGGGAACCGACTCCGTGCGAACGTCAACACATCAGCACATCAGCACATCAGCACATCAACACATCAACACTACCCATTATCCTCAAACCCCGGATACAACAACATTCCGCCATCGACAAAAAGTGTAATTCCATTCACATAATCGGAGTCGTCGGAAGCTAACCAGACCGCGGCGCCGCCAATATCTTCTACTTCACCAATCCTTTTTTGAGGAATTAATTTTAGCAATTTATTATAGGATTCGGGTGTCTGCCAGGCCGCATGGTTTATAGGGGTTCTTATGGCGCCGGGCCCGATGCTATTAACACGAATTTTCATCGGAGCATATTCCTGTGCAATACTTTTCATCAGCATCATAACGCCTCCCTTAGACGCCGCATAATTTGCATGGCCCGCCCAGGGAATTACCTCATGAACAGAACTCATGCAGATGATCTTGCCAGCAGCTTTTGACCGTGACGGAACAACACCGCGCCGGAGAAACTCTTTTATGGCTTCACGTGCGCATAAGAACTGACCGGTGAGGTTAATACCAATAACCCTATTCCATTCGGCGAGCGACATTTCGTGAAATTTGCTATCTTTTTGCAATCCGGCGTTGGCGACCAGAATGTCAACTGTTCCAAACTCGCTTATAGTTTTCTCAAACATTTCAACAACGTCTTTCTCATTGCTGACATCGGCTTTTACCAAAATGCCCTTTCCCCCGGCGTTATGAATTTCATCCAAAACTTTACTCCCTTTCTCGGGACTAGATGAATAATTTACGACTACTGTAGCGCCTTCTTTAGCCAAAGCTTTCGCGACGCCAGCCCCAATTCCTGAACTTGCTCCGGTAACTATGGCGATTTGGCCTTTGAGTTTTGCGGACATATTTATCTATGTGTTTTGGTGTTTAAGTGTTTAGGTGTTTAAGTGGGGAACTGCACAACATCGACACTTCAACACCTCAACACTTCAACACATCAACACATCAATCATTTACTCTTTTTACAGAGGCGGAATTAATACAAAATCGTAGTCCGGATGGAGGCGGTCCATCTGGAAACACATGTCCTAAATGGCAATCGCAAATATTGCACATAACTTCGACCCGGGTCATGCCGAAAGATGAGTCTTTTTCATATTTGATAACATTCTCTTTCACGGGCGCTGTGAAGCTTGGCCAGCCTGTTCCCGATTCGAATTTCACCTTGGAGTCAAACAAGGGTGTGCCGCAGCAACGGCAGGCATATAGGCCCGGCTCGTGCGATTCACAATATTCGCCGGTGAAAGGTCGCTCAGTACCTTTTTTTCTTGTGATATGATATTCCTCCGGTGTGAGTTGTTTTTTCCATTCCTCGTCGGTTTTCTCAACTCTGCGGTCAGGAACAGGATTTTTCTTGGCAAAATTTAATACGTCGTTCCAGTTCAATGGTAGAAGATTTAGACTCTAAATTTATT